>NZ_JAUBOV010000082.1:0-33715 GCF_036700405.1 Microcoleus sp. T3_D1 | reverse complement strand
CCAACCAATCCAACAAATCCCACAAATCCAACCAATCCAACAAATCCCACAAATCCAACCAATCCAACAAATCCAACCAATCCAACAAATCCCACAAATCCAACCAATCCAACAAATCCCACAAATCCAACCAATCCAACAAATCCCACAAATCCAACCAATCCAACAAATCCAACCAATCCAACAAATCCCACAAATCCAACCAATCCAACAAATCCCACAAATCCAACCAATCCAACAAATCCCACAAATCCAACCAATCCAACAAATCCAACACCAACGGACAACCAACCGCCATTAGCCAACAATGCCAACTCCCGCGTCGGCCCCAACACCAGCCGGTTAGTCACAGGATTGGGAGGAAGCGACCCCGACGGGTCGATCGTCTCTTACACGATCGACACCCTGCCCCCAGTAGACCAAGCAGTCCTGTTTTTAGGAGATCCAGCCAACGGTGGTGTACCAGTGACACCAGGCCAAGTCCTGACTCCAGCACAGTTGCAGCAACTATTTTTGCAAGCCACAGGCAACTTTACAGGAGCCAATTTCACCTACAGCGCCACAGACAACAGCGGCGCCTCCAGTCCCGCTGTCGCTACTGTCGCGGCCATACTTCCAACTGACAACCAACCGCCAGTTGCCAATAATTCCAACTCCCGCCTCGGCCCCAACAGCAGCAGGTTAGTCACGGGATTGGGAGGAAGCGACCCCGACGGGTCGATCGCCTCTTACACGATCGACACCCTGCCTCCTGCAGACCAAGCCGTGCTGTTTTTAGGAGATCCAGCCAACGGTGGTGTTGCGGTGACACCCGGCCAAGTCCTGACTCCAGCACAGTTGCAGCAACTATTTTTGCAAGCCACAGGCAACTTTACAGGAACCAATTTCACCTACAGGGCGAAAGACAACAGCGGTGCTATCAGTCCAGTCGCTACCGCTAGTGTGGCTGGACTGATAGGGCCCACCCCAACTCCAACACCAACGGACAACCAGCCGCCATTAGCCAACAATGCCAACTCCCGCGTCGGGCCCAACAGCAGCCGGTTAGTCACAGGATTGGGAGGAAGCGACCCCGACGGATCGATCGCCTCTTATACCATCAACACCCTGCCCCCAGTAGACCAAGCCGTTCTGTTTTTAGGAGATCCCGCTTTGGGCGGTGGTGTACCAGTGACACCAGGCCAAGTCCTGACTCCAGAACAGTTGCAGCAACTATTTTTGCAAGCCACAGGCAACTTTACAGGAGCCAATTTCACCTACAGCGCCACAGACAACAGCGGCGCCTCCAGTCCCGCTGTCGCTACGGTGGCGGCCATACTTCCAACTGGCAACCAACCGCCATTAGCCAACAATTCCAACTCCCGCCTAGGCCCCAACAGCAGCAGGTTAGTCACGGGATTGGGAGGAAGCGACGCCGACGGGTCGATCGCCTCTTACACGATCGACACCCTGCCTCCTGCAGACCAAGCCGTGCTGTTTTTAGGAGATCCCGCCAACGGTGGTGTTGCGGTGACACCCGGCCAAGTCCTGACTCCAGCACAGTTGCAGCAACTATTTTTGCAAGCCACAGGCAACTTTACAGGAACCAATTTCACCTACAGGGCGAAAGACAACAGCGGTGCTATCAGTCCAGTCGCTACCGCTAGTGTGGCTGGACTGATACGGCCCACACCAACACCAACGGACAACCAGCCGCCAGTTGCCAACAATGCCAACTCCCGCGTCGGGCCCAACAGCAGCAGGTTAGTCACGGGATTGGGAGGAAGCGACCCCGACGGGTCGATCGTCTCTTACACCATCAACACCCTGCCCTCACCAGACCAAGCAGTCCTGTTTTTAGGAGATCCAGCTTTGGGCGGCGTACCGGTGACACCAGGCCAAGTCCTGACTCCAGCACAGTTGCAGCAACTATTTTTCCAAACGAAGGGCAACTTTACAGGAGCCAATTTCACCTACAGCGCCACAGACAACAGCGGCGCCACCAGTCCCGCTACCGCTACTGTCGCGGCCATACTTCCAACTGACAACCAACCGCCAGTTGCCAACAATGCCAACTCCCGCCTCGGGCCCAACAGCAGCCAGTTAGTCACAGGATTGGGAGGAAGCGACCCCGACGGGTCGATCGTCTCTTACACGATCGACACCCTGCCCTCACCAGACCAAGCCGTGCTGTTTTTAGGAGATCCAGCCAACGGGGGTGTACCAGTGACACCAGGCCAAGTCCTGACTCCAGCACAGTTACAGCAACTATTTTTCCAAACGACAGGCAACTTTACAGGAGCCAATTTCACCTACAGCGCCACAGACAATGGCGGCGCCACCAGTCCCGCTACCGCTACTGTCGCGGCTATCTTGCGCCCGGTGGCGCCAACTCCAACAACTCCAACAACTCCAACAACTCCAACAACTCCAACAACTCCAACAACTCCAACAACTCCAACAACTCCAACAACTCCAACTGACAACCAACCGCCAGTTGCCAACAATGCCACCTCCCGCCTCGGCCCCAACAGCAGCAGGTTAGTCACGGGATTGGGAGGAAGCGACCCCGACGGGTCGATCGTCTCTTACACCATCAACACCCTGCCCCCAGTAGACCAAGCCGTCCTGTATTTAGGAGATCCCGCCAACGGTGGTGTACCGGTGACACCAGGCCAAGTCCTGACTCCAGCACAGTTGCAGCAACTGTTTTTCTTCACGACAGGCAACTTTACAGGAACCAATTTCACCTACACCGCTACCGACAACAGCGGTGCTATCAGTCCAGTCGCTACCGCTAGTGTGGCTGGACTGATAGGGCCCACACCAACTCCAACACCAACGGACAACCAACCGCCAGTTGCCAACAATGCCAACTCCCGCGTCGGGCCCAACAGCACCCAGTTAGTCACGGGATTGGGAGGAAGCGACCCCGACGGGTCGATCGTCTCTTACACCATCAACACCCTGCCCTCACCAGACCAAGCCGTTCTGTTTTTAGGAGATCCAGCCAACGGCGGCGTACCGGTGACACCAGGCCAAGTCCTGACTCCAGCACAGTTACAGCAACTATTTTTGCAAGCCACAGGCAACTTTACAGGAGCAAATTTCACCTACAGCGCCACAGACAACAGCGGCGCCTCCAGTCCTGGTGCTGCTACTGTCGCGGCCATACTTCCAACTGACAACCAACCGCCAGTTGCCAACAATGCCAACTCCAGCCTCGCGCCCAACAGCAGCCAGTTAGTCACGGGATTGGGAGGAAGCGACCCCGACGGGTCGATCGTCTCTTACACCATCAACACCCTGCCCTCACCAGACCAAGCCGTTCTGTTTTTAGGAGATCCCGCTTTGGGCGGCGGCGTACCCGTGACACCCGGCCAAGTCCTGACTCCAGCACAGTTGCAGCAACTATTTTTCTTCACGACGGGCAACTTTACAGGAGCCAATTTCACCTACAGCGCCACAGACAACAGCGGTGCCACCAGTCCCGCTGTCGCTACTGTCACGGCTATCTTGCGCCCGGTGGCGCCAACTCCCACACCAACGCCGGCATCGCCGATCGTCTCAAATCCGATCGGGGAAACAGATACCGACTGTTTGTGTGGGCCCATTATGGAAAAACCCGGAATTAACTTTGCGCCCCCGCAGCAACCACCTGCTGTTGGATTTGTCCGGCCTATTTCACAATTTTCAGAGGGACAAACCACCAAAGGAACCGACGGCGATGGCTTCATCGCAGACACCAAAGGCAACCAAAAAATCGTCGGTTTTGGAGGCAACGACCTGCTTTTAGGTGAAGACGGCGCGGACGAAATTTACGGCAACGAAGACAATGACAGGGTTTTTGGTGGCATTGACACCGATATTGTTGACGGAGGCGAGGGCAACGATAGTGTTTACGGAGGCAAACAGAATGACTGGGTTGCCGGCGACTTAGACTCTGACACTCTCTTTGGAGATCTAGGTGCCGATACGATTTTGGGAGACAACGGGCAGAACAACTCCCAAAATCCTGACGATGCTCGCGATTTGCTCTTTGGAGGCAACGGTACAGACCTCATTAACGGCAACGAGGGCGACGATATCATCCATACCGGCAAAGGTGGCGATATTGCCCTTGGAGGTAAAGAAAATGACCTAATTTGGGGCGAACTCGCGAACGATACCTTGTTTGGTGGCATCGGCTCCGACAGCTTGTTTGGGGGCATCCGCGACCAAAGGGCCACCGACTCCGAGGGACGCGACTTGCTGTACGGAGGCTTCGGTAACGACTTCCTCAACGGTCAACAAGACAACGATACGCTGGTTGCAGGCAAAGATAACGATCGCGCTTACGGAGGTAAAGGCACTGACATCATCTACGGTCAATTAGGCTCCGATACCCTCTACGGCGGCCAAGGAGGCGATACTCTGCTCGGTGACAGTGGCAGTTCCCAGTCCATCGGGGATATCGGCGAACAAGACTTAATCTTTAGCGACAGTGGCAACGACATCATCGGCGGCGGCCACGGTAATGATACCGTGCAAGCAGGTAAAGGCAATGATTGTGTTTGGGGTGGCAAAGATAATGACCTGACTTGGGGCGAACTTGGCTCTGATACCCTTGTCGGCGATAGCGGCGACGACACCATGTACGGCGGTGCTCGAAGTCGAGTTCAAGATGTTGGCGGCCAAGACTTGCTCTTTGGTGGCATCGGTGCTGATGTGCTGTTCGGCGATGAGGGTGACGATACCCTCAGTGGCGGTGAAGACAACGACTTGATTTTCGCCGGCAAAGCTAACGACCTCATACACGGAGATCTGGGTGACGACTTGATTTACGGCGGTGACGGCAGCGATGAACTCTGCGGTGGCGAGGGGAATGATACTATCTATGGCGATCGTGCTGATAACCGGGCTGTCTCGGTGGGCGCAAACGACCAGCAAGACTGCATCAACGGCGGTGACGGCGATGACTTGCTCTACGGCAATGAAGGCCTAGATACTATCAACGGAGATGCTGGCAGCGATACTCTGATTGGTGGTAAAGATAACGACCTTCTCAATGGGGGCGCTGGAGATGACTGGCTGTTTGGTGACTTGGGCGAGGATACTTTAATTGGAGGTATTGGGTTCGATCGATATGTGTTGAGTGCTGATGGCGGTATTGATACTGTCATTAACTTCGAGGTAGCCGTCGATAAGTTTGTTTTGAGGGAGGGCCTGAGTTTCCAGCAGTTGCAATTTAGCGCCACTCCGAACGGTACGTTGCTGCTAGTAGCAGGAACCGATCGGGTTTTAGCGAATCTGGTTGGGGTTAACGGGGCGATCGGCTCCTCGGATTTCCTACCAAATCTCTCTGAACTCTAGAATTGGCGGCGAAAGTCTCCTGTTATGACGAACAAAACGCCACAGCAGATATGAACTTCTGTGGCGTTCCTCACAATACTCAATCCGGGTTAAAAACTTTGTAGCACTCGGCCCTTGACCTCGTTCTTACAGTTGCCTTTTGTTCCTCTCTAAAATGCTAAAAAATCAAGGTGTATTCAAGCCGGATTTGGTATAATATTAAATCTGTTAGCATCGGGATTATTCATAAATCTCTGATTATCGGCGTGAATCTGCGTCAATCCCTTGTCATCTGCGGTTCGAGAAGTTTTCTTTTTTAAACCGCAGATGTGGGCAGATTAACACAGATTAACGCAGATTAATTCGATTAATTCCTGTTGCAGCGTCCGTGATTGTTGACGGGATTTTACGCCCGACGAGGCTACGGGATTTGATATAACTTTGTAGGTTTTACAGGTGTTCCAAGGTACCCCAGGGTTGGTAGCAAAGAGTGTTTACTACTAACTAATTTTAGTGGGTTGGGCGATCGGGAGCATCTCAGTTTTGCATTTACAGTGCGAGCGTCCCCGCTCGCGTATTGTACAATACGCGAGCGGGGACGCTCGCACTACAATAAAAAAAATGCTTTTTACAAAACTGAGATGCTCCCTTGGCGATCGGGCTTAAGAGCAAACTAAAATTCATCAATAATTCCCCATTCCCATTCCATTGATTCACAATAGAAGGAAAGAAGAGCTATTTTTTCCTTTTTCTTGGCGAAGCCCCAATTCCCCATAATCAATTCAAATACTTAGCTTAGGATAGCGAAATCTGCTTGCGTAAAAACAGCCGGCGCGGCTGGCCCAACAGCCAACCACTCCAATTCCAATCCACCTGTTGCAAGCGATAGCCGGCTTGATAGTACAACTGTCGCGCTGGGTGATTATTTTCCAGAACGTGGAGGTAAATCTCAGAAAATCCCCATTCTCTGGCTGTCTCCTCGCAGTTGCTGAGCAATTGTTGAGCAACCCCTTGCCGCCGGTACTCCGGGTGAACGGCTAAATTCGACAAATAAGGATAGTCAGAATTAGGGATTTGCCAAGGAAAGCGAGAACGTAGAGCCATTTCTACTGTTCCTGTTAGGCGCTGATCTCGGTGCGCCCTATAATTCTGCGTTCCCTCCTCGCGCGAGACTAGCTCAGCAACCAGACAAATGTAATGTTCTGCCTTAGAACGCAGTCGATTTTTTAAATCTTCGTAAATGCCCAAACGCAACACTGGATACACCCATTCTACAAACCCCTCGCGGGAGTGAAAGCTCATGGCCAAAATATCAGCTAGCTGCGTCAAGTCGTTCGGCGCAGCCACCCGGATCGAAAAACCCGAAAGTCCGGGAGTTTGTTGTTGGTGAGATGGTGAGGAAAAAAATGAAGGATTCACAATGCCAGGCCACTATATTAATTTTTTTACGCGGGTTTCTAAGCTACCCTCTTAGAAAATTCACTGATGTTATACTGATCTTATAACGTAACTTATAGGCATAGTTTATTAGCCCGATTAAATTACATTTTTTGGTGCTTGACTTTAAGTAGTATTTGAGGTAAAGGGAAAATTTTTAGCAGTTAATACTCTAGTTATGAAAAAATAAAACTCATCCCCTAATACTAGATTGGTGGATAAGCTATTTGGCCTTTAAATTGAAGCTCGATCCCTGGCTTTCGGCCGGCATCACAATAGTTTAAGTAAACAGTAGCTTACAAATTAAATGCGCGACAGCTTAGCGGGCAAGGTATTAAAAACAATCACAAAGGTTTTAACTTGATACTCCCGGGCCCGCTCAGGGACGGGGATTCTTGAAGAGTCCAAATACGAACCTTCAAAGGCGAAATCAAAGCGCCTCTACTGACTCTTTTAAGGCATAACCCTAAAGTTGCCGCTACTTTTCGCAAAATATTCGCCGCACCGTTGCAGTCTGCATTGATTTTGCTTCCATCTTTAGAACGATACAATCCGCGATTAACGCGCTTCCCAGATTCTTTCCACCCTTCAGTTTTTTCACCGAACTTAGGCAATTCATCCGAATCTAAAAAACTCGCCTTACTCGTATAGCTTTCTTCGGTTTCGATAAACCGAATGCCATATTGTTCGCAAAGTTGGGAAATCCTATCTTTCAATCGAGCGGTAGGAATTTGCACCAAATTTTGATTTGTTTTGCTGCCAAGATTAATCTCTTGACGCATTTCTTTATTCCAGCCAAAAATGACTGTGCCTATCTGATTTTCTAGGCAGTGTTTCAATATTAATCTAGCCGCTTTGTTAACTGCATCTCTGACCTGCCTGTTTCGCTTCTCTGTAATATGCGCCAATCTCTTAGACCAAAAACCTTGAGGTCTATGCTCTTTAATCGCTGCAACTCGCTTGTTATACCATTGATTTAATGATTTTAGATGCCGTCCATCTACGATAAAACTTGTTCCCGCATTGGAAACACAAGTTAACCAATTATTCAACCCTGGATCGATACCCAGAGCTTTGCTGACATCTAATTCAATCGCTCTTGACTGAAGTTGGTAGACAAACTCGGCATAAAATTGTCCCTTTCTTGGCAAAATACGAATCTCTCTAATTGTCTTGTAGTCGAGATTGGACGGCATCGGCAAATAAAATTCACTAATTCCAAACCACAATTTAACCTTACTGCCTAATGGGAACCTCAATTGCCCATTCTTTAGCTTTACGTCTGCCTTTGGGAAGGTCACAAGCTTTAAGCTGTTTTTGCGGTATTTGGGTAGTCTAGGATGTTGCGTTACTGTGCCACTTTTGATTCCCTTGAGCAATCCAATATATGACTTGAAAGATTCCGCAACACTGGTCAACGTTTGTTGAGCAACATGGGAATACAGCGCTTTGAAATGAAGATTTTCCTTGAATAATTTGTGCAAGTCATACTTGCCGGGAATCCTCCCGGTCTTGAAATACAGTTGTCGAGAGTAGTAAGTCCCGCAGTTGGCTAGTTTGTTCGACTCTTCGCATACAAACTCTAGAACGCTTCTTAACTCTCGATTTGGACTAATTAAATTTTGCTGACATCCATAGCTAGACATTTTTTTGATTCTCAATGTACTGCTTGATTACTGAAATAGGCGCACCGCCAACAGTCGCAATAAAGTAGCTATTCGTCCACAGGGTTGGCAATCGACTTTTTAACCAAGGAAATTCTTGACGGAGATATCTGGAAGAGCGTCCTTTCATGTATCGAATTAGCTTGGCAATTCCAAATTGAGGATCGCACTCGACTAAGAGGTGAACATGATCTGGCATTACTTCCATTTCTATTAATTCACTGTTAAACTCAGTCGCCACCTCTAACAATATCTCCTTTAAACGGGCATCGACCCCCTCAACTAAAACCTTGCGACGATATTTCGGACACCACACAATGTGGTACTTGCACGAGTAGACAACATTTTTATTTGATTTGTAATTAACACTCATAGTAGAGTTATACAGCACTAATCTGCATACTACACTAATTTTGCCTTAAGAATTGTTAAATACTGAAGGCGGTTGAAACCGCTACCGACTTATCCCAATGTCTAAAGCCAGGGGCCCGGCGGGCTCGTTCTTCGGTCAGGTTCCCGGAATCCTACCGCTCTCTGCTTAGGGAAATACCCGATCGAATATAATTTATCTTTGACACTCCCCACGGCCCAAGCTGGGGGATTCTCCAAGCTAAACTTGGAAGGGACAGGCAAAAGTCCCCCTAGACGCTCAAAACAATACCCGTATCAAAGATATTGCAATTGCGCTTACTTTTAGAGTGTTTCTTACTTTCAGAGTCCATCGCTTGCGCCAGATAGGTACGCTCCTCACCCTGCCATTATTCGCCCTTTAAGTATTCCGCATCAAAGGCGGATGTCTCCGTTGCCGGGATTTCTCCGCACGCTTGATGATTCTTCGCGTAGATGGTTATTCTTACTTGCTGTTTGAATTATATCAAACACGCTCAGGCGGTTGAAACCGCTACCGACTTATCCCCGTGTCTAAAGCCAGGGGCCCGGCGGGCTCGTTCTTCGGTCAAGCGGTAGTTGAAAAACTCAACGACTGACCATAGTAACACCGGGCACGATCGCGCGTCGGATGTTCCCCGCCGCCCCCCGGGCTGGCACCCCAGCTTTCAGCAGTTCTGGGCTATCCATCGCCCGTCCCCGATCGAACCGGCCTTACCTGTTGAGCTACTGGGTACTTTTTCAACCTCCAATTTAAATTTGGATGCCTGGAAACAGTCGGCAGGCGTTTTCCCCCTCGGTTCGATACTCTGCTGCGCGCGAGACCTTCAAAACCTCGATCGAGCTGATTGACCCTGCCTAAAAACCGATACAAGTCACCGACACTCGTCGTGGAGAGATCAAAATTTTAGACCCTAGTTCAAGCTCCGCGATTCATCTGTGGAGTAAATCTAAAATCTAAAATCTAAAATCTAAAATCGACCGATCGGTTTCCACAGAGTACATCCCTAGCTAAGATTAACAGATGGATGCTCGATCTTGCGGTGTTTCGCCGCAGTAATTGGCTTGGGGGTTGGTCTGCAGCAGGCACAAAAAATGCCGAGATCGGGGAAAAAAGTGCAAGTCTAACTAAAATGGTACAGCAATTGCGTCACTCCCACAGACACCTCTGTGGTCTGTGGGCGACCCCCGAATATCAGTCAGGGGCTCGGCGCCGGATTGTGGTCGGTATCCTTGGCTGACTGTTAAAGTTGCTGTTAATTGTGGGAAAAAACACCGGCGAAGATGTTGGTTGTCTATTGTATCTTGCTGCGGGCAGCTTTCACATACCAAATAAAACACTCCCCGGAGCCAGGCTCAAACATAATTTTGGCAAATCAACTCACAATCAGGACGGTTATTCCTATGTATTCTGAGATATCCAGACTGCAGTTAAAATGGGAGCATCTCATATTGGTAAAAACACTTCTTCTGGCTCCTTCCTTATTCCTCTTCCCTCCTGCCTCCTGCCTCAAAACTCCTGCCTCAAAACTCCAATTTCTAGCTGGGCTGCTTTCATTGAGATGCTCCCGTTAAAATGGCCAGATGTGTGTTTGCTGTATTGCTGCATAAAGGTAAGGGGTGAAAAAAACTTATCGGGAGACGAGTTTATATGAATATCATTAAATAATAAAATTGGGGTGCACGACAGATAACTGTGGCTCAGAAGAATTCCGAATTGAAAACCCAGACATCAAAAATCAAGGTTGATGCTTGCCTCGGCCTACTCACAACAACTTCATATCCACGAATTATTGTGATACCATTTTCCCAAAATAATGGCCCTCTAGGCAAAATCCCAAGCCTTATGTCATCACTCATTCGCAATCGAAAATCGCAAATCGAAAATCGAAAATGGTATGACTTCAGCAATTTAAATCGGCGAATTCTTCCTTTGATCGGACTTATTAAATCGAACAGCCCCGGGGCACAGGAGAACGGTGCATGAATTCCCAAGAAAATCCTAAGCTAAAAATTCTGATCGTCGATGACGAACCGGATAACCTCGACTTGCTTTACCGCACCTTCCATCGAGACTACAAAGTGCTCAGAGCCGAATCTGGCCCCGCTGCTCTCGAAATTTTGGCAAAAGAGGGAGAAGTTGCGGTGATTATCTCCGACCAGCGAATGCCAAAAATGAGCGGTACGGAGTTTCTCAGCCTGACGGCGGCTCAATACCCAGACGTGATCCGAATTATTTTAACTGGCTATACGGATGTTGAAGATTTAGTTGAAGCTATTAACGCTGGCAAAGTATTCAAATACGTTACCAAGCCTTGGGATGCTCAAGAGCTGATAAATCTTGTCAGTCAAGCTGTTGAGACTCACAATCTTCTGAAAACGCGCACCAATGAACTGCGCCGTGCTTTGAGCCAAGAATCGCTGCTTTATGCCGTTACCAATACTATCCGATCGGCTCCCAATTACCAGCAAATGCTGCAAAGAATTGTGGAAACTGTCGGGCAGATGTTTGAGGTGAGTTGCTGTCTGCTGCGGCCGTTCCAAGACGGCCGGGTGGCCGATGAGTGGTTCGTTTACCAGAAGGCAGAAACAAAAGGGTTGCGGGGCGATGAGGAAGTCACGCCCCCAGAGGCTTCTGCTGCCGAACTCTCCCCGGATTTGCTGCCGGATTTGGTTTGGGAAACTCTGGATGTGGAGGTGATTCAAGATGCCCAAACTGACGATCGAGTTTTAAACTGGGATAATCACCAACGAAAGCAGGCTTACGAAGCTGCGAATATTCGATCGAGCTTGATCGTACCGCTGTTTTACAAAATGGAACTGATGGCAGTCTTGGCGCTGCACCAGTTCGATCGACGGCGCCAGTGGCAAGACCACGAGGTACAGTTGGTAATTACGGTGGCAGACCAAGCGGCTTTGGCGCTTTCTCAAGCCCGGGCTTACGAACAGGTGCGGGCGCTGGCAAAGCGCGAGGCCTTAGTCAATACTATTACTACGGCAATTCGATCGAGTCTCGATCCCCAAAATATTTTTGCAGCCATTACTCAACAACTCGGCC
The DNA here is from genome assembly GCF_036700405.1 of Microcoleus sp. T3_D1. Lineage (NCBI taxonomy): Bacteria > Bacillati > Cyanobacteriota > Cyanophyceae > Oscillatoriales > Microcoleaceae > Microcoleus > Microcoleus sp. T3_D1. The sequence continues at coordinate 21,859 of NZ_JAUBOV010000082.1, read as the reverse complement.
AAGCTTTGCAAGTTGACGGCTGCGCCCTATCTCTGTGGACAGAAGATGATGAATACGTCCAATGCGTGGGGTTATACGACACAGAGAGGGATACCGTGGCTGTAGAACAGGGCTTTATTGACAATCCAGAGGTAGTTGCGAACCCTCTTGGCTACGACACGGCTTCTGGCGATGCTGCTGCTAACACTCGCGCCTGGGTTTTTGCCCATCCTTCTTTGCCACAGTCTTTGGTGCCGATTCGGGGCAATCCGGTGTTGCTGCAAGTTATGGTATCAAAAGAGCCGGTGGCGATCGAAGACCTCGACGAACACCCCGAGTTAAATGTTACAGAACTGCAAGTTCGATCGCCAGCCCGCGCCCTGTTAGTCGTTCCCTTACTCTCAGAAGGCAAAATCATCGGCAGCATTTCCCTGCGCCAAAATTGCAGCATCCGCCGCTGGAACATCTCAGACATTGACCTGGCTCAAATAGTCGCAACTCAAGCTGCTCTTGCCGTGCAGCAGTCGCGCCTCTACCAGACTACCAGACAGCAGGCAGAACGGCTTCTGGAAGCCGATCGGCTCAAAACCGAATTTTTCCAAAATATCTCCCACGAGTTCCGCACGCCTCTAACTCTAACTATCGGCCCTCTGGAATCAGCTTGCAGGCGCAAAGAAGACTTGCCCTACGAACAAGCCGTAATCGCTTTGCGTAATTCCCGCCGCCTCCTGCGCTTGGTAAATCAACTGCTGGACTTGCAGCGGCTCGATGCCGGACGGATGCAGCCGAGTTTCCGCCCCTGCGATTTAGTCGGTTTCTGTTACTCTACCGCAGAGTCGTTCCGCGCCTACTGCGAGAAAAAAGGACTGCACTTAATTACCCAACTGCAAGAATGTCCTTTACTTTATTTGGACTTGGAAAGATTTGACAAAGTTATTTACAACCTGCTATCAAATGCTGTTAAATTCACCCCAGAAGGCGGAACTATCACCCTGAAAGTTGAATCGGCCGGCGCTCACTGCTTGTTGCAAGTAAAAGACACTGGTATCGGCATTCGCACCGAACAAATTCCCTATTTATTCGAGCGGTTTCACCAAGCCGAAGGTTCAGCAAGCCGTTCCTACGAAGGCAGCGGTTTAGGTTTGGCACTTGTCAAAGAATTAGTCGAACTCCACGGCGGTCAAATTTCAGTTGAATCAGTTTACGGCGAAGGTACTACTTTTACCGTTTGGCTGCACTTCGGTTCGACTCACTTGCCCCCGGAACAGGTACTAGAAATACCTGCGGAGTTTCACTCATCCAAAGCTGCGGTGGAACTGGCCGATGTGGAAGCGGATTTATCGGAAAATGAGGCAGAAAATCATAACTTTGAGCCGCTCCAACCTGTCAGATCGGAAACAGCAGTGGGAACGGTTTTGGTAGTTGACGACAATCCCGATTTGCGATTTTATGTGTCGGCCATTCTGCGAGATGCCGGCTTTGCAGTTTTGCTCGCGCGCAACGGAGAAGAAGGATTTGCGGTGGCTAAAAAACGTCGCCCTAATTTAATTATAACTGATTTGATGATGCCTTTGATTTCGGGATTGGATTTGATTCGGATGATTCGAGAGGATGAGGAATTGCAGGGAACTCCGGCAATTTTGCTGACTGCTAAAGCCGACGAAGATACTCGAATTGAAGGAGTAGAACGGGGTGCGGATGCTTATTTGTCCAAGCCTTTTAACGATCGAGAATTGTTGGCGGAAGTGCGGAATTTGATCGCCCTCAAACAAAACGAGCGCCGAGTGCAGCAGTTGAACAGTTATTTAACTGAGTCGGTGCTGCGCCGATTTTTGCCGCCGGCGATGGTGAAGGCTGCCGCCGCTGGAGATTTGGCCTTGGATTTGCGCCCGGAACCGCGATTGATTACTATTTTGTTTAGCGATATTGTCGGTTTTACTCAAATGGCAAATACGCTGCGCTCGCGCCGGGTAGCTGAGCTGTTGAATGAATATTTGGCGGCAATGACTAAGGCTATTTTTGACAGCGGCGGTACGGTGGACAAGTTTGTTGGAGATGCGGTAATGGCTTTCTTTGGCGCGCCGGAGGAACTAACGCCTAATGAGCAAGTACGCCGCGCTGTGGCTGCTGCTGACCAAATGCTGCGAGCTCTCAAGGAGCTTAACAAGGGCTGGTTGGAGCAGGGAATTGTTGGGGAAAATGGCGTGCCTCCGGTGCGGTTTCGCTGCGGAATTCACCAGGGTACTGCGGTGGTGGGGATGTTTGGTGGCCCCGATCGATCGGATTATACTGCGATCGGGCCGAGCGTGAATATTGCCGCCCGCTTGCAAGAGGTGACGGAACCAAACACGGTGCTAATTTCGGCGGCGGTTGCAGATTATGTTGAGGAAAATCGCATTGTTAAATATAAGCCTTTGAAACTAAAGGGAATTGATGAAACTGTATTGACTTTTTTACTAAATTGTGATTAGTCATTATAAGTATTATATGTTGATATCCCACGCACAATTTCGGGAACAACCTATTCCTAAATACAGTAGATGAGCGGCAAAATATGTATGGGGAGCATCTCACCTTTGCAGCCCTCCGCTAGAAATTGGAGTTTTGAGGCAGGAGTTTTGAGGCAGGAGGCAGAAGGAAAGAGGAAGAAGGAAAGAGGCAGAAGGAAAGAGGCAGAAGGAAGGAGCCAGAAGAAGGAAGGAGCCAGAAGAAGTATTTTTACAAATATGAGATGCTCCCTATGTATGTAACCCAAAGCGATGGTCACTCCGTGAAACGCTCCTTAGAAGCGATATTTTATGAAAACAATCGCCCCATTGATGATAGCTTGACTGTCGCACCTACTTACTGGCCATAAACAATGTGTTAAATTTAACTTTAATCACGCTAGTTAATATTTAGTTGCATAAAGATAATTTTTCCCGCCTATCTACTTAAGCGCGCTGATATGGGCTTTGGTTGTGGACTCATCTGCGTTAATCTGTGTTTATCTGCCCTCATCTGCGGTAAAAAAAAGAAAATTGCTTAACCGCAGATGACAAAGGATTGACGCTGATTAACGCAGATAATAAGAGATTTATGAATAATTCCGAGCCTAACAGATTTGACATCAATTGTTTAATCTAAAATCTAAAATCTACAATCGACTCACCCAAGTTCAAGATTCCAAATGGCGGCTGGGGAGTCAACTCTAAAATCTAAAATCTAAAATCTAAACTAGACTGACATTCTTGGCTTGAATCTATCAAAAGAGGGAACTTTTTTAACAGCTCGTCGGTGGATAACCTCTATCTAGAGAACGGTTCCGCCGATCGCTCAAATCGAGTAAAAATAGAATGTCATATCTCCTTTTGTATTCTATGAAACTGAATTATTTTACGAAACGGCTTTCGACTGTCGGGCGCTTGATGGCTACAACTGTGCTTTGCGTGTCAGCGATGGCCTTCGTGTGGTCTGGTGCGTTCTTCTCGAACACCGCAGCAATGGCTTCTCCTACTGTAAACTTGATCGCAGCAGCAGATGCGGGCGATGCGGTTCAAGAAAAAGCCAGCAAAGATGCGGGACGAGCCAAGAACTTCATCCGAGATACAGAAGAGAAGGTTAAGGAAACGGCTAAGACAAATGCTTCTAAAGTCGATCGAGCATCCGAGGATGGTAGTGTGGTAGAGCGCAAAGCTAAGAAAGATGCGGCCACCATTGAGAAAAGAGCATCGGAAGATTCAGCTCGGACTCAGAAAGCAGTAGATAATACCAAGAATGCTGTCGAGAGCGCTGTTGACAGCATCAAGGGTGTTTTTAGCAAGTAGAAAATAAATAAGTAGGTAAGTGCAAAGCCCTTGTCTACTTAAGTCAGCGGGCATAAATAAACTGATGTGAGGGGGCGGGTTTTGACCTGAAAGAAGTCGGATAGCAAGAGTTACTTGCACTCACCCGCCCACCATATCTTCTGGTTTTTTCGCCCTTGTCTGCTTACTTGAAGCTGAAAGATTGATGTAGATTAATCAAAATCTCTAGAGGGTTTGTAGAACCGACCCCAAACCATGCTTTAAAATTGCCGTAAAAAACGCAAATCGCTAGCATAAACCCGGCGAATGTCGTCGATTTCATAAAGTACCATTGCGAACCGCTCGACACCAAAACCGGCTGCAAACCCAGTATACTTTTCTGGATCTAAACCGACTCCTTTAAGAACATTAGGATCGACCGTTCCGCAGCCCAAAACTTCCAGCCATTTGCCGTTCCACTGCAAATCCACTTCGGCCGAAGGTTCCGTAAAGGGAAAGTAACTCGTGCGGAAACGAATCGGCAAATCTTGCCCGAACATTTGCCGCAAAAACTCTTTAATTGTGCCTTTCAAATCAGTAAATGTCAGACCTTCATCAATTGCTAAAAGCTCAATTTGGTGGAAAACTGCTGCGTGAGTAGCATCGACAGTATCGCGGCGGTAAACGCGGCCGGGAGAGACAATCCGAATCGGCGGTTTGTGCTGTTCCATGTAGCGAATTTGCACTGATGATGTCTGAGTCCGCAGTAAGTCGCCGCCTGGTAGGTAAAATGTATCTTGCATATCCCGCGCCGGGTGGTCTGGCGGGGTGTTGAGCGCCTCGAAGTTGTAATAATCGGTTTCCATTTCCGGGCCGTTGGCGACGGTGTATCCGAGGCCGACAAAAATATCGAGAGCGCGGTCTATGACGGCGTTTAAGGGGTGAACGCGGCCTTGGGGGCGAAAAATCCCCGGCATGGTGACATCGATGGTTTCTGAGGCTAATTTGGCTTGGATTTGGGCTGTTTGGAGGGCGGCGCGCTTGTCTTCTAAATCGGCTTGCAGGGCTTCTTTGACTGTATTGGCGATCGCACCTACTTTGGGCCGCTGGTCTGGCGACAGTTTGCCCATCATGCCTAAAATTTGAGAGAGTTGGCCTTTTTTGCCGAGGTAGCCGACGCGCAACTGTTCGAGTTGTTCTAGGGTATTGGCAGTGGCGATCGCACTTTTGGACTCTTGACCGAGGGTTTCTAGTTGAGTTTCAATGTCGCTTAGCTGGACAGTCATTTTGATTTTAGATTTTAGATTTTAGATTTTAGATTGATGGCAGTTTTGGGCCAAGTTGAGTTTAGCGCAATTTTGGCTCTACAGTCTGGTAGATTTTAGATTTTAGATTTTAGATTTTAGATTGATGGCAGTTTTGGGCCAAGTTGAGTTTAGCGCAATTTTGGCTCTACAGCTTGTTGATTTTAGATTTTAGATTTTAGATTGATGGCAGTTTTGGGCCAAGTTGAGTTTAGCGCAATTTTGGCTCTACAGCTTGTTGATTTTAGATTTTAGATTTTAGATTTTAGATTTTCGGCAGTTACGGATAATTTGTAATAAGTAATTCGATGTTAGAGCGATCGCCGTAGTTGAATCTAGTTTAAGATTGCTATAAGGCCTATAAAAATTTCAATGAAACTTTTAATTAGCAACGACGACGGCATCTTTGCACAAGGCATCCGCAGCCTCGCGAACGCTCTCGCCGCCGCTGGCCACGATGTGAGCGTAGTTTGTCCCGACAGAGAGCGCTCCGCTACCGGCCACGGCCTTACCCTGCACCAACCCATCCGCGCCGAAATTGTCGAATCTATTTTTGAGCCCGGAGTCCAAGCTTGGGCCTGTTCGGGTACTCCCGCCGACTGCGTGAAACTCGCTTTGTGGGCTTTACTTGACAAACCGCCGGATTTTGTTCTTTCCGGTATCAACCACGGGCCCAATTTAGGCACGGATATCATCTGTTCGGGTACGGTTTCGGCAGCAATGGAAGGAATTATGGAAGGTATTCCCAGCATTGCTTTCAGCCTCGCGAGCTTTACTTCGCAGGAATTTGGGCCGGCGGTGGATTTCGCTGTCAGCTTGCTGGCACAGTTGGAAAAACAGCCAATGGCGAAACCGATGCTGTTGAATGTCAACATACCTGCAGTCTCACAAGCTGAAATTACCGGAGTTGCGATCGCCCGTCAAGGCATTCGCCGCTATTTCGACATATTTCAAAAGCGCACCGATCCGCGCGGCAAAACTTATTATTGGCTGGCTGGCGAATTGTTAGAAGATGTAGAAGAAATCGCCGATTCGGCGGTGCCGCATGATATTCCTACAGACGTACAAGCTATTCGCGACAACAGAATAACCGTAACTCCCTTGCAATATAATCTCACCTGTGCTCCAGACTTGCACTCGTTGCGGGATTGGCAATTTGAAGGTTTTCCCAAGGATTGAGCTCCGATCGACCCGATTGGAGCGGTAAACTAGGAATTAAGGAAAAGTGCCTCTCAAGGTCTATACCTTAAGCGTTAACACAGGCTACCAATTACTTGTTAGTTTTTTTTACTCAAGAAAAACAGTTATGAACGCTCCCACCTATAACACTCATTCTGTCACTTGCCCGATCTGCAACCGTTCCAGCGTCGTAGGCCCAGTCGGGATGGTCAGTGGACTATTCACTTGCCCCCACTGCCATTCTCATATGGTAATTAGCTGGAGCGGTCATTTTGTGCGCGATCCTTTTAGTCTCAAACAACTGACGGTAGGAAAGATGCTCAGGCGCGAGAGCAGACCGTTAGCTCGCCTTCAGCGGGACTTTGGGCTGGGTAAGCCTTTGCCGCTGATTGCCATTTTGGGCAGTGTGGTCTTTTTCGGGTTTGCGCTCGCCGCTACGGAACAATCGCTACCCCGACAGAATTCACTTCAAGGATTTTTAGAGTGGGTGAGCGGAACTGGTAATTCCCAAGATGTCTCACGTTAACATTTCTTAAAAGAAATTCTGACAGATACTGCGTGCAAATATCTATTCCTTTAGGTAGAAATCACACTATTTTAGCCATTGCATCCATCTTGAGCTATGGGTAAGCACTTAGACGCCGTGGCCTTCATCGTGTGCCCAAAAACGTCAAAACCCCAGTCCGGCAGGGGTTTTAACCCCTGTAGGGAAAGCGCCGTGCCCATAGGTGTCAACTTAACGTGCAACCGATAGTCCGACAGTCCGACAGGGGTTGAAACCCCTGCCTCAAAGCTAAAGTCGTCTGAAGACGACTAAGGAATGAGAATTAAATAACTTCCACTCGTGAAAGTGGGATGGGCGTCCCGCCCGTCCTTTTTGGACGGGCGGGACGCCCATCCCACAATAACAATTAAAATTGTAAGTTATTTAATTCGCGATCCTAATGAGTTTTTCACTCCTTTTTGAGAGGACTTTAGCTATAAGCCCCGTGGAATTCATTCCCTGGCGAAGAGTGCCTGGTGAGCGGGAGGACTGGCGGACTAAAAGCTTAAGTTGACACGCCTCGGACACGGCGCCGTGTCCCTACGGCGCTCGCCGTAGGGCTCTACTCAATTGAGAAACTCAGCAATTTTTCTAACTGCTGCTTCCAAAATTGCTGGCGACTCGACTAAGGCAAATCGCACGTAGCCTTCTCCTGATTTCCCGAAACCGGCACCGGGGGAAGCTGCGACTCCTGTACTCTGTACTAGCTGAGTGCAAAATTTCACGGAATCTCGGGCCCAAGGTTCCGGCAGTTTCGCCCAGACGTACATGGTGGCAGGGGGTACGGGTACTTGCCAGCCGATGCCCTGTAGCGCGTTTACAAAGGCATCCCGCCGTTTTCTGAAGGTTTCTACGCTGGTTCTGACGGTATCTTGAGGGCCGCTTAATGCGGAGATCGCTCCGTTCAAAATCCCTCGGTATTGGTTGAAGTCCACTGCGGCTTTTACCTGTCGCAGCGCTGCAATTAGTTCGGAATTGCCGATCGCATATCCGACTCGAAAACCTCCCATACTGTAGGATTTGGATAGTGTAAAAAACTCGATCGCCACACTCTTATCTCGATCCGCCTGAAAGATTGACGGTGCCATCAATTTTCGATATTCTTCCTCGTTACCAGAGGGCGGGCACGGGGGCACCGCCCCTACGGAATCGTCAAATACCAAATCCACATAAGGGAAATCGTGAACTAAAACCAGCCGATGTTCTCGACAAAAAGCCACAGCTTTCTCAAAAAAAGCAACCGGGGCGATCGCAGTTGTAGGATTGTGAGGATAGCTCAAAACCATCATCTTCGACTGAGCAAGCACTGCTGTCGGAATATCTTCAAATATCGGCAAAAAGGCATTTTCTGCTAATATCGGCATCGGATAAATTTGACCGCCAGCCAAATGCACACCGCCCGCGTGGGAAGGATAGCCCGGATCTAGCAGCAAAGCAAAATCTCCCGGGTTGAGTACAGCTAAAGGCATATGCGCCGTGCCTTCTTGGGAACCAATTAACGGCAGCACTTCTGTTTCTGGATTGACTGCAATCCCAAATTTTTGCTCGTACCAAATAGCTGCTGCTTCCCGAAAATCTCTTGTGCCATTAAACAGCAAATAGCCGTGGGTGCTGGTGTCGGACAGAGAATGTGCGATCGCATCTGTAATATGAGCAGCCGCCGGCAAATCCGAAGAACCCAGAGACAAGTCAATCACATTTTGCCCCGCTGCTCTAGCTTGAGCTTTTGCCCGATCCATATCGGCAAATACATTAAATTGCAGTGGTTCTAAACGTTTGGCAAATTGCATATTTTCTATATTTTTGGAAGATTTTAAGGACTATTTTTATCGGATCTAAATTATTTTTTATATGGCATTTTTATTGACTTTGGGATTTTTGTTGAGTAACCGCAGAGAGCGCAGAGGGCGCAGAGTCAGAGAGGAATATCGAGGATAAAAGAGAGATGTTAAAAAAATATTTGCGCTTGCTATAATTGTGAGTGGGGAGTTGGAAACTCCCGAATCATTTCCAAACTTTATAAGTGACCGTCGAGCAAACCGATTAAAGTTTGTTTAGTAATGGCTCCCTCGTGGGAAAGCACTACTTCGGCATTTTTAAAGAGCCGGAGAGCTGGGACTCCTTCTACTTTATACTGCTTGACAGTAGTAGGATTGGGGTCAATTTCCATTTTCACCACTTTCAGCCGATCGCTGTAGTTGGCCGCCACCCAGTCTACCGAAGGCGCGATCAGTTTGCAAGGCCCGCACCAACTAGCCCAAAAATAGGCAAGCACTGGTTGCTCTGCTTTCAGGACTTCTGTTTCAAATTTTTCGTCGTTAATGACAATTACACTGTTGCTCATGGTTCTGCGATTATTTTTTCTATTTATTTCTAAAGCACCGGCGGGGGTGAAATTTGCACCAACTTAGAAGACAGGCCCAAAAAACTGTTACTAATTTTAAAACATTCTGCGAATTATTGAGTAGAAACTAAGGACTCGCGACTGATGGCTCATTCTGTATGGCGTTTAATTCCGCTGTTGTCGGCGTCTGGTAGCGTGCAGATGGCGATCGACCAATGGCTACTGGAACAGCATCTAGCGGGCAAACATCCGCCAACTCTGCGATTTTACACTTGGCAACCGACGGCGATTTCCTTGGGCTACCATCAGCGCAGGTGGCCGGAGTTTTGGCAGCAGTTGTCTTGGGGGGGAATGCCTGTGGAGTTGGTGAGGAGGCCCAGCGGCGGGCGCGCTGTGCTGCATCAAGGGGATTTAACTTATGCAGTTGTGGCGTCGGGGTTTGGAAGCAGCCGTATGAAAGCTTATCAGACTATTTGCGAGTTTTTGATTGATGGTTGGAGGGCGATGGGTTTGGATTTGCAATACGGGGAAGCTGGAAGGGGTTATATTCACAATCCGAATTGTTTTGGTACTGCGACGGGTGCAGATTTAGTTACACTTGATGGTTGCAAGTTAATTGGTAGCGCGCAATTGCGACGGGGTGATGCTATTTTGCAGCACGGTTCGATGCGTTTGCAGCCGGATGTTAAATTATTTTCTCAAGTGTTTGGGGAGGAATTAATTCCTGTGCAATTACCTCTATCTGAAGGAGGAGATGATTTGATTGCTACTGTCATTGATGTTTTGAGTGCGGCGGCTTGTCGCTGTTTTGAAATTGATTTGAAAGTGCAGCCACTTTCAGAAGAGGAATGGCAGGATATTTGGGAGTTAACAACTAATAAGCTGTTTCACATTTTTTAACCTGCATATTTGGGGGCGGGCTTTACGGCCACCTTTTGGGAACAGCCAAGATGGCCGTTCCACAAGAGATTTTTGGAATAATTATTGTGGGGGATGTCAAAAAGTCGGCCGCCTTTTGGGAACAGCCAAGATGGCCGTTCCACAAGAAAGAATTTTTATTGTAGAACAGCCATCTTGGCTGTTACTGATACAAGTTAAAAACTTGTACACTTCTTTCTATTAACAGTCTTCTGGCCCGTTTCTCTAACGCCACCAAAAAAGTTAAATTTAAATGCAGTACAGCTTATGGCTGTGGCTGAGTTTGAACGATCGGCTCTTTGGCAATTTTGCCCAATGTCACTGAATCCAGCAAGCTTTCCCAATCAGCCTTGAGCGCTGTATCATTAGGTTGATCGCGGCGAGCGGCAGCTAGGGTGCTGAGGGCATCTTGCCAAATCCCCTTTTCAGCATAAATAACGGTTTTCTGGCGCGGATCTGCCTGATCTAATTGACTGCGGATATCTGCACTGAGTTCAACTCGCCGTACAGTACCGCTTTCGATCTGATCTGCCGATCGGTCTAGAGAGTCGCAAATCACTGTAAAATTCCAAGTGTAACTTTTGCCTACTTCCAAGGGCGGCACATTTTGGTTAGCGGGAATACTAACGCCGATCACCCCTGATAAATTCCTAATTGTGAGATCCTGTTTATAAATCTGCTTGCCGCTTTCATCTTGTAGGATAAATTCGGCTGATTCGGCCTCTGTTTGAGGCAAGTAGAAAAAGAACGTTGGATAGTCGGAAACAGTCCGTCCCATCTTATTTGTAGGCACTAAGGCTGTGAGACCTAGCTGACTAATGCTCGCGCAGCCACCGCGCACAGGGCGTCCCGGTTGAGTGGGGGGCTGCTCATCAATATCTTCACGGGGCGGAACGAAGCGCGGCCCTCCCGGTATAGGGTTGGGTGGCCGGTCAGGTGTGTTTATTATCGGCTGTCCCACAACTGCAACTTGAGAAATGTTAAGTGTAGCTATCAATACTATTGAGCAAACTGATGTCAGATTGATGAGAAACTTAGTAATTGTTTTCACATTAACTCCATGAATTTGTAGGGAGAGATTCTCTCTTTTTATTTCTTTTTCCTTCCCAAAATCCGGTAGACATTAACTTTTTGTTCCCTGCCTCTTAACGGTAAAGCTCCCCAAGATTCTACCTCAAATTTGTCCGCCAGATGCAGAAAGGTTTCTTCTGCAATCAATATCCGGCAAGTGTCCTCGTGCCGATCCTTTTCGCAGCTTTCGAGTCGAGAGGCAATATTTACGCTGTCGCCGATCACTCCATATTCTAAACGGGTTGTGCCTCCCAGACTACCCACCATAACAGGCCCTGTAAAGATGCCTACTCGCATTTTTGCGGCCGGTAAACCGCGTGTGAGCCAATTTTGATTCATTTCTGGCAAGCGGGAACTGATGGCTAAAGCGCAAGATACGGCAAGGCGAGCATCTTCTGCAATTTCTTCTGGAGTTGTCCGGGGAATGGGTACGCCAAATACTGCCAGCATTCCATCTCCGGTAAATTTATTAATCACGCCTTGATGTTCTTGGACTTCTTGCGCCATTGCTGATAAATACTCATTTAACCAACTCATTACCACTTCTGGCGGTAGTTTTTCGGAGATTGTACTAAAACCCTGCAAGTCGGTGAGGATGATGGTAGCAGTAACTTTTTGACCGGGCAATAACCCTGATTCGAGCAGATGGACGCGCTCTTTCCACAGGGCATTTGCGATCGCCGGTGATGTTTGTTGTCCTAATAATTTCATCACAATCCCTTGCTGTTGCCTCGACTGCTCGTATTTATAGGTAACTGCGACTCCTGCGGTGATTAAAAGTGCCATAGCAGGGGAAATTAGAGGTATCCACCCCTGTTGCATGAAGAGGAAAAAGGTGAATCCGAATAATGAGCCGCAAGCTGCGATCGCGATCGCGATCAAATTCAGCGATTTTTCTAGCCGCCAAGCTAAACAGCCACCCACTGCACTCCACACAGCGATCCAGAGAATTTCTTGCCATTCATCCCAATACCAAAATAGCCCTTGGCCGTCTAAAACTGCACTGAGAATTTGGCTGGTGGCAGTTGCATGAATTAATACCCCAGGCACCGGGAAATTACCGTTTTTAGTAGCGCTGTAAGGGGTAGCAAAAATATCTTTTACAGTTGGGGCTGTTACCCCGATTAAGACTATTTTACCTTTTACCAATTTGGGGTCAACTTTGCCCTCCAAAACTTGAGTTATGGTCACGGTTTCTGCTATATTTTTATGAGAGCGGTAATTGAGCAATATTTGATAGCCTTGGGCAGGAATGTTCTGATAACCTCCTGAGTTGGAGCGCAACTTTGAAAATACTGTTTTCTCTACTATAAATTCATTATTTTCTGTGGCTTTAGATTCTATTTTTTGGCTATCAAAATATGCAAAAGCTAGCCGGGAGGGAAATGAATAAAACGTGTTTTTACCATCGCCAATAGACATCACATTACGACGCACTATACCATCTGGATCGAGATACAAATCGTTAAATCCTACCCGCTTGTCGGGTATGTTGGGAGGTGGCTGCACTCGATCGTACTTTAAGGAGCCGATGAAGGTAATGGGAAATACTTTGGGGTTTTTCAGTTGAGTTGCTAATTCTGCACTCCCCGGTTCGTAGGGAATATCACGAATTATATCGAGACCAATAGCTGTGGGTTCCAAACGCGCTATTTCGGCGATCGCTTTTGCTAAAACGCGATCGGAAATGGGCCATCTGTTTAAAGCACGAATGTCCCGATCGGTGACTTCAACTATCAATAACCGGGGGTCAGGGCCCCGATCTGGCCGCAACTGCACCATGAGGTCGTAAGCATTTAATTCTAGTGGCTGCAACCCGCCTAAATGCCTCACTCCCAATAGAGTTCCGGTCACGACAATCCAGATAATAGCAAGAGGTTGCAAGTCAGGGAAGGGGAAGAAATAAGTTAAGTTTTTCCAACGTCTCTCCGCCAATTTATGATAAATTCTCTTAAAGAATTTGGGCATAAAATTTTTTGCTTCAACCCTCATTGACAAAGTTTGCTACATCTTAACCGATCGCTGAGGCCCCTTACCGATGCCCAATTTTTAATTTTCCTGTGCGGTTTTGGCGATCGCACTTAATTGCAATCCCTGCGGATAGCTGTTTTCTTCTTTGCTGCGCTTGATGTCTGTTTCGGAAATCTGGGGTTTGAGGTATTTTGCCAAAACTTTAACCACGTCGCCCCGATCGATCGTCCCCGCTACTGAACCAATCGGCGAGAGGACGATGATTCGGGGGAGTTGACGCGCTTCCATGCTGTTAATTACTTCTGCAAGGGAGGCTTTTTCCGAGACTGTGGGGGTTTTTCCCAGGGGTTTCAAAATGTTGTGCAAAGTCTGAACTTGCCATTGACTGCGTTCTGTGAAGCGGATATCGTCGATCGACACTAAGCCCAAATCCCGGCCGTTGGTCGCTGCAATGTAAAATGGAAACGGATTGACTTCTAACAAATATCGATCGGCAAATTCTCGCAGAGTCAAATCTGCATCTACAACTCGAAACTCGCGGCTCATCGCATCGCTGGCTTTAATTTTGAGCAGGGCTTCTTGCAGTGAAGTCAATCTGCTATAAGCAGTGGCATTGCGAATGCCAAACCCGCCGATCAGCGCAATCCACAAGCCGCCGTACTCGCGCGCTAACAAGCATAAACTCAGACCCAAAGCAACGCCCAGCCAACCTAAAACTTGTCCTGTTTTTGCCGCCCAGCGAACGCCGGCAAATCGAGAGCCGGTGATTTTCCAAATTGCTGATTTTAAAACTTGTCCTCCGTCCAAAGGCAGACCGGGAATTAAGTTAAATAATCCCAAAACGAGATTGATTAGTGCTACCCTTTCGGTGACAATTCCTAGCAAACTTTTCGGGGGAAGAACTTGAGAACCCAAACCGAGGATTAAAAACAGCGCAAAGCTGACGAGAGGGCCGGCAATGGCTACTTGAAAAGCTTGACCGGGAGTTTTTGATTCCGAGTCGATCGAAGCTACTCCGCCAAATAAGAATAAGGTAATAGAATTAACTTTAATGCCTTGCGATATCGCCGCCAAGCTGTGTCCGAGTTCGTGCAAGAGCACGGAAGCAAACAGTAGCAGAGCTATTGCTAACCCCGCACTCCAAGAGAGCGCAGGCCCCCACAGGCGGTAACTGCTGGCGTATTCGCGGGTTGCTAAGGCTAAAATTATAAACCACGAATAATCTATAACTAGGGGGATGCCAAATAAAGAGCCGATTCGCCAACCTGTCTGCATGAATTTTCCTGGGAAAGGAGAGCAAGAAAGAGTTTCTATTATATCTTTTCTCACCCCTTGCCTTTGCCTTTCCCCTGATTTTTACAGAACTCCGGCGTTACCCAAGCCCAAGATTACTCCGGCTCCGAGCAAGTGGCCGAAGCTGGCTGTTGCCAGCAATTCTGGTACGCCGAAGCCTTTGAACATTCCAGGGAGTGCAACGGGTAAAGCTGGGCCTTTGCCTCGGTTTTGCTTGGAGATGCCGTAGTAGCCGATCGTGATCGCCAGCAAATTGCATAAAATCATTGTCAGTCCTACCAGTGGCGACCACTCCGGTGTTGAGGGAGCGGTAGATTGTACGGCTAACAGCAAAGATGAGGTGATCATGTTCTTATCTCCTGATTTCACAGATAAATTGATTTCCAAGATTATAAAAAGCGGTTTGCATTAAACTAAGATTTGTTTTAATAGTTAACAATTCGTTGATATTTTGATACAAATGCGGAAGCGAGGAGGAAGAGTGCGGGTTAAAATTTGCGGAATCACTAAATTAGACCAAGGAATTGCGATCGCCCGCTTGGGAGCCCAGGCTTTGGGGTTTATCTGCGTGCCGGCTTCCCCCCGCTATGTCAGCCCAGAAACAATTCGCCTGATTGTCGAGCAGTTGCCGGAAAATGTCGATCGCATCGGCGTTTTTGCCAACACCACAATAGAAAATATCTGTCAAGTAGCGGCAGAGTCAAATTTAAGCGGGGTGCAGTTGCATGGAGATGAAACAGCGGAATATTGCGATCGACTGCGCGAGTTTTTGCCGGGAATTGAAATTATCAAAGCCCTGAGAGTTAAGACTCCTGAAACTTTAGCCACCGCTGCTGTTTATGCTGTTCGTGTCGATACTTTACTGCTGGATGCTTACCATCCACAGCAATTGGGCGGTACTGGTAAAACGATCGACTGGATGATGTTATCAGAGTTTAGACCGCAGTGTCCTTGGCTGCTGGCGGGCGGCTTAACACCCGATAATATTTTAAATGCAATTGATAGTGCGATCGGCAATAACTTCAGCGGTGTTGACCTTTCTAGCGGGGTAGAAATAGCGCCGGGAGATAAAGATTTGACCAAAGTTGCTCAGTTGTTTGCTAATTTAAGTCAACTTGCTAATCATTGATAAGCTGTTGTGCATTTAATTTGTATGTTGAGGGCGGGCAGGATGCCCAACCCCTACTCCCCACCCAAGTAAAAATTTATTTTACTATGCAATTTAAATGCGGATTAGCTTAAATTGCCAATACCCAATTCGCGCTTTTTATCAGAGAAATGGGTCTAAAACCCCATCCTTATAGGACGGCTTTGTAAGTAGAAGTATAAACATTAAACCATCTTTGGTGAAGAAATATAAAAAATACCAGCACGCAAGCATTTCACTATATACTAACAGTAGCTCAAAAAAGGAGGAGTTAAACTTGTTAACAAACTATGTATACAAGTTGCGCCCCAATCAAATACAAGACTTAAAAATGTCCAATTGGGTGGATATGTTGCGAAGTCACTTCAACTGGTGTCTTAATGACAGAATCACTCAATATAGTCAACAGTTCATTCAAGGTAACTATTGCGACATTAGAACGCAAAGTGAAGCCTGTCCATTGACCAGTTGTGTCAGTAAAAACGGTGCCACGGGAGAACCTTGGAAAACAGGAAAAACAGACAAAGAGGGGAAGATCAAAAACCCCCGACGCAACCCAGGCGACATTCAAATCACCGCGTTGCCAGAATTAAAAGCAGCTAGACCCTGGTTTGCTGGGATAGATTCGACAGTTCTACAACAAAACGTCAAACGGCTGGACACTGCCTATAAAAATTTTTTCGAGGGCCGTGGCTTTCCTAAGTTCAAAAACCGCAGTAACTTTACTTCTTTTACTTTCGTGATGGGGGTAAAAATACAAGGCAGTAAAATCTACTTACCAAAGTTAGGCTGGATGCGTTTTTATAACTCGCGCCCAATTCCCAACGGCTTTACCATTAAAGCGTGTACAGTAAGAAAGCGACAAAATGGCTGGTACATATCCGTCCGCATTGAAAACAAGTCTGTCCCCGATTACACGACAAAATCTCTTAAGGATGTCGTCAAAGTAATTGGCTGCGATCTGGGGCTTACAAAATTAGTCCATCTCTCAGATGGAACTCAAATTGAAAATCCCAAGTTTTCAAACGCCAAAAAAGCTAAGCGCACTCTAAAAATTAGGCAGAGACGGGTTAGCCGAAAAGCGAAGGATAGTAAAAACCGCAAGAAAGCAGCTAAGAAACTAGGACTTTTCCACCAGAAGATTAGCGATAAGCGTCAAGCTTACCACTGGAAGGTTGCCAATAAAATAGTTTCTCGCAACGTTGACGCGATTGCTCTGGAAGATTTGAATATTTCCGGGATGATGCGCCGATGTCGAGTAAAGGCTGACGAAAAAACAGGTAGATTCCTGAAAAATGGGCAATCAAGAAAGAAAGGTTTAAACCGTTCTATCTCTGACGCGGGTTGGGCTGAATTAATTCTAAAGATCGAGTATCTGGCTGCAAAGCAAGGAAAGGTCGTAATCAAAATTAATCCCAAATACTCCAGCCAAGAATGTCGGAAATGCGGTCATATCGACAAGTCAAACAGAGATGGCGAAAAGTTCATTTGCACGCTCATGTGGATATCATGAACACGCCGATATCGGTGCAGCAAAAACTATTTGCGATCGGGCTTTGAAATTGGTACGCGGGGACTCCGCGAAACCGGGCGTTCGCGCCTAAACGCCCAGAAGATATCCTCACGCTCATTTGAGCAAACGTGAGGAGTCTGGGAACCCTAGAAATAGGGAAATTGAGGTAGAAATCCCTCAAGAATCCTTGCGCCTTCAGGCCGAGTGAGTGTCAAGCGATTCATTCTTTAGTCCGTGTGGGCGAAGCCTGCCTTATACAAAGCAGACCTCGTTTCTACAGTAGCGGTTTCAACCGCAGTTTATGCCGATTATTGTTTTATCGCCGGATCTCAAAAGTGCGTGAAGGCGAGCTATCTTGAAGGGAATCGCCCTCCGGGTCTTCGTATTCCAAAACCAACTCACTAACCGTAGCACCGGTGGGGCCGCGGCGGCACCAACTAATCATTCCTTCCACAGCTTTTTTGGAGCCTTCAAAGACAGCCTCGACGCGCCCATCGGGGAGATTTCTTACCCAGCCGCTGAGGCCGAAATACTTTGCTTGATTCCTCGTTGAATATCGGAATCCTACTCCTTGAACTAATCCCGAAACAAAAACGCGGACTCTGACTGGCGACAATGATTGGTTTGGCATAATAAACGGCTCAACTTACTGCTAACATCTGTTTGAAAATTTTAAGGATCAGTTTGATTATGTTAAATTTTAGTGCGATTCCCTTCGGGATAGCTCCGCTTCACGCGCTGCCGGGATTCCTGATACGCCGCGTCACCCAGGCTTTTTCAACTATTCCCGATTTCACCGATTGGCTGGTTGCAGCTATGCTCGCGCTGGTTTACACTTCGATCGCTCTTTCCGTGGGTTTTTGGTCGGGATTTCTAAAAGTAGACGTGCAAACCTCTCGGCGTACAATTGTGGGAGTGCTTCTTGGCTGTTTGTTAAGTCCGGGCATCACCGAGGAATTATTGTTCCGGGTGTTAATGCTGCCGCACCCGTTGGAGAAGGCTTCTGGGTTAATGCTGTGGTTTTGGGGATGCGCGAGTTTGGCGGTTTTTGTAGTTTACCACCCGCTGAACGCGCTGACTTTTTACCCGGTTGGTCGATCGACCTTTATGAATCCAGTATTTTTGCTACTGGCGGCAATTTTGGGAGTTGCGTGCTCCCTCGCATACCTGCAAAGCGGTTCTATCTGGCCTGCGGTGGCGGTTCACTGGCTAGCAGTGACAGCGTGGCTGTTGCTACTGGGCGGTTACAGGAGGCTGTATGGTTAAATGTAAAAAGTCCAGCATCACTATTTTGTCGGGAGGATCTCAGTTGTGGGTATCATAGGCGCGATCGTAGGTTTTTTGGCAGGGGTAGCAGTTGCTTACTGGTTAGTGGAAAAGCGCTTAAACAAGCAAAAACAAGAATACTTGCAGCAAACTCGCAGAATTACTGAGGAAATAGAATTAGCTCAGATGTCTCGGGTGCGACAAGCTGTCGAATCTCAGCAAGGAGAACGGGAAAATCAGCTTAGAAAAGCTACTATCGAACACGAAAATTTACTCAGACAAGTTACTACCCAATACGAAAACCAGCTCAAACAAGTTGCCGCTCAATACGAAAATCAGCTCCAACAAGTTTTGGCAGAACGCGACAGTCAGCTCCAACAAGTTCAGGCAGAACGCGACAGTCAGCTCCAACAAGTTGTCAGCGCACACGAGCCTGAGCTGCGCCGACAAATCAGCGAGGAATTAGAAGCCGCTAACAATGCTAGGATGCAGCAAAATATCCAATCTTTGCAAGCAGAACACGAACATCATTTACTCAGAGTTGCTGACGAATTGCATATAAATTATCAAGCTCAGATGGAGCAACATTTGCAAAACTTGCAAAATGAACACGAAATTCGCTTGAGGCAAACTGCCGAGGAATATGAGAACCGCGAGGTTGAGATGCAGTTAAATATGGAGGCTTTGCAAGAGCAATACGAGAGTCAGTTGCAAGCGGCTCACGAGCAGTTGAGAGTTCACGAAGCTCAGATGCAAGCTACTATCAGGTCTTTGCAAGAGCAGTACGAGAGTAATGTACAACAACAAGAAGTCCCGGAGCAGCCGTTCAGTCAGTTAAATTCCACAGAATTTGCCGAAGGTTTATCACAAGAAGAAGTTTGGCAGCAACTGTCAAGTGAGTTAAATCAAACAGAAGTTGAAGAAGAGTTAAATTACACAGATTTTTCGGAACCACAATCAACTGATTTACATCAACCCGAAGTCGAACAACAGCTTCCAATTGCCAGACAAGCACCAAGCTATTCCCTGCCGCAGTTGATGGGATTTGTTCAAAGTCAGGACAAAGAAACTCGCAAGTTTGCAGCGTCTGCTTTAGGTAAAATGGCTGCTGCTAATGCTCTGAGATCGGAAGGTCAGCGAGCAATAGAAACCTTGGGAAAATTAGCTCAAGATATTCACCCGGAGGTGCGCGAAGCTGCTGTGGAAGCACTAGCAATGATTAAGTCTGAAAAAGTGATTCCGCTGCTACAAAAAGCTTTGCGAGATATAGATAGCGGTGTGGCAAAATCGGCAAGTGCTGCGCTCAATAAGTTTAAGTTTTATCCGCGCACTCCGGCGGCTAAGCCGAAAACTGTTGATCTGAAGAAACCAAAGCGTTAAGGATTTACGAGGATAAATATAGCAATTGTCAATTGCCTACAACACAGTAGGGATACAACATGGTTGTGTCCTTACCGAGGTGCTGTATTTCACTCAATTTCGATTACTACCACAAACTGTGGCGGTTGGGTTGAGCAAAGAAATCCAGCTCAATTATTCGATCGACAACTCGCCCAATCCGACGCAGCAATCACCGACACGGCGCTGTTTAAAACCGTAGGCTGAAACCTTTTTTAGCAACTGGCGATTGAAATCGCTTCTTGTATCTTCACGCATCCTGTAGGGGCGGGTTTTACCAATTATCTATGCCAGAAACCAACAATATAATAAACCCGCCCCCACTTGGGCGGCAAATCCGAATCTACATTTTTTGGATTCGCTCGAATATCAGGTTAATCTGGGTTATCGGTTGTGTGGGGGCGGGTTTACAAGATTGTTTGCGGTTATCAAATATTGTTGGTCAAACCCGCCCCTACAGTTAACTCGTGACTGATGACTAATTTAAAATCGCTGCTTTGTACCGAGTATAAATTTGATGTCGCCGGAGTCGCTAACACCCACATCTAAGCGAATTAATCCAAAGGACGATCGCACCCTCACACCCACCCCAACACCAGCCCCAGTCCCCGGTTTGTCCCTGACTACGGCCGGTTTTCCCAGTACACTATCTCCCGTTCCCAAATCCGACGCAAAATCAACAAATATCACGCCGCCGACATCTTGACCCACAGGAAACCGATATTCGCCGGAAGCTAAAAAATAACTCCGGCCACTGCCAATATCCCCGCTATCGTAACCCCGCACGGAATTGCGGCCGCCGAGGCGAAAAGCTTCCGTTGGTGGCAAATCCCCGATTACCGTCCCCGCTTGCAAGTTAAAAGCCAGCATTTCGGGCAAGGCTTCTGACTCGCTGATGCCGAACAAAGTTACTGGTACATAATGTATATAATTTGCTAACAGCCTGTTGCTCACAATATTACCTCGCCCTAGAGGTATCGACTGCTCGGTGCTGAGGCTGAGAATCGAGCCGCTGGTGGGGTTGAAGGGATTGTCCCGCCGATCGAGCATCGCACCAAAAGAAACAGTGTATAACTCGTCAACGCCGCTGCCGCTGAATGTGAGAGGATTGCCGAGTTCGTCGCGGCGGGCGATATTTAAGTTGCGATCGCGCGTGCTGATATTTGTATAATTTAATCCCAAAGTCGATTGCCAATCGCCCAAAGGTCTGGTAAACCTGAGATTTCCCCCCATCCGAATTTCCCGAACTCGGTTCCCGTTGGGCAAATCAATATCTTTGTTGAAAATTTCCGATATTCTGCGATCGCCAAAAGCTCTCACACTGTATCCCAAACGGTCTTCGGCGGCAACGTAAGGGCTGACAAACTGGACATCGTACTGGATACCTCGGAGGCTGGGCTCAAGTTCCACCGCCAGCCGCTGCGGGGTTGTACCGAAAGTTCGATCGGTATAGGAAAGAGGAACAGCAACGCCCACATCATCACTAAGACTGGCACTCACGCTAAAAGAGCGAGCCGATCGCTCTTGAACGTTGTAGATTACATTAACATCCGTGCCAACTTCTTCGATCGAAACCGTAACTTTCTCAAACAATCCCAATTGCTGCAACTGCTGCAAATCCGATCGTACAACGGACGGGCTGTAGTTATCCCCCGCCTTGAGTTTGAGCTCACCTCGAATAAAATCTTCCGAAATTCTGCCCTCAACCGGATTCCCTTTTTTATCAACAGCTTCGCCTCTGGAATTGACAAAGCGAATTTTCACATCAGCAACGTAAACGCCTTCAGCATTGCCCGCTTGACTGATTTGTCGAGTACCGCCTAGCTGTCGGGCGTTGCTGTTTACTGCTTCGGGGATTTCGGCGTTGGTCGCCAGCGTCGCGGGAGTTTTTAACAGAGATGTAAAATCTTTATTGTGGCTGGACTTGAGTGAGGGCGATTCCCTAGGGGATAGCTGCACCGCGCGTACTTCAGCCAACATTCCTGTGCCACCAAACAATTCATCTCTTGTGGAACGGGCATCTTGCCCGTTCTTGACAGATGCTGCACCGTTCTTGAGAGATGCTGCACCATTTTCAATCAGCTTTTTATCAACAGGCAAGATGCCTGTGCCACAAAACAATTCATCTCTTGTGGAACGGGCATCTTGCCCGTTGTTGACAGATGCTG
>NZ_JAUBOV010000081.1:0-34438 GCF_036700405.1 Microcoleus sp. T3_D1 | reverse complement strand
TGAGAGGGATGAAGCTGAGGCGTACTAATAGACCGAGGGCTTGACCTCTCTTTCTACATGGTGATGATGATGACTTATTTCTCTGCAGTCTTCAGGGTTTTTTACCCTTATTTTTTTCCCCTTATTTTTTTTCGAGCTCTACAAAGACGCCGTGGCATCACTGGGATTCTATTCCTTTTTCCGTTGTTAAAACTCCGGGTTGCTAATATATTTACCGCGTCACTGCCGCTCGAAAATAGCTCAATCCCTGGAACCACTTTTAAACAAAAGCACCTCTCTGTACAGATAGGTGCTTTGTTGTTTTTGCTATATTAAGCTTTGTTGTTTTTGCTGATTAATTTTTAATTTGCTATACCTGTTAAAGTAATTTCGATCGCCCTCAACCCTCAACACGATTTCATGCTATGTGGGAGAAAATTGCCGCGCACATCTCTGAAACAGCCGGAGAAACATTTTCGATTGACAATCGCCGTTCCGTCAGCGGTGGCTGCATCAATCAAGGCTATTCTATCAGCAGCAGTTCCCGCACTTACTTCGTGAAAATCAATCAAGCTTCCCAAGTCGCGATGTTTGAAGCTGAAGCGCTGGGTTTGCAGCAAATGCGGGAAACCCAGACGATTCGAGTACCTGAGCCGATTTGCTGGGGATCTGAGGGGAATTCAGCTTATATTGTGTTGGAGTGGTTGGATTTGGCAGGACGCGGGGGCGATCGATCTTGGGAAGAAATGGGGCGCAAACTGGCGGCAATGCACAAATACACCCCCCCCAGCCCCCCCTTGCTAAGGGGGGGAGAAAAGGCGAATTCAACCTTGCTAAGGGGAGGTTTTGGTTGGGATAGGAATAATACGATCGGCTCAACTGTGCAAATTAATAATTGGACGGCAAATTGGGCAGAATTTTGGGCAGAACATCGGATTGGTTATCAGTTAAAATTGGCGAGGCGTCGGGGTGGTCATTTTCCACAAGGGGAACGTTTATTAGAGGTAATTCCTAAGTTGTTAGCAGGTTATGAACCTCAACCCTCGCTAGTTCACGGGGATTTGTGGGGAGGAAATGCGGGGGTGACATCTGCGGGGGAACCGGTCATTTTTGACCCAGCAACTTATTTGGGAGATAGAGAAGTTGATATCGCGATGACGGAGTTATTTGGCGGGTTTGCGCCGCAGTTTTATCGAGGATACAATCAGGTTTTGCCGTTGGATGGAGGCTACGAGCAGCGCAAAACTTTATATAATCTATATCACATTTTGAATCATTTTAATTTGTTTGGTGGGAGTTATGAGTCGCAGGCGAATCAGATTATTAATAGAATCTGCGGTGAGAAATAGGGATTTTTTATTTCTCACCGCAGATGAACGCAGATAAACGCAGATGTAAGGTTTATCTACGACCGTTGCCGCTTTATTTTTGCTTAGCTGTTGCTTTTTTCTTCGCTTCTTTTTCAGCTTTTTTAGCCGCTTTTTCAGCTTCAAGTTTGGCGATTTTTGCTAGCTCTTTTTCTTCGGCTATTTTATCGAGATAGTAGTGGTAATCTCCCAAATAAGGGCGAAACTCTCCATCCCGGATTTCGACTATTTTGTTGGCGACTTGGGAGATGAAATAGCGATCGTGCGAAACGATAATTACCGTACCGTCATAATTCTGAATCGCCTCTTCCATCATCTCTTTCGCCGGAATGTCGAGGTGATTTGTCGGTTCGTCCAAAATCAGCAAATTCACAGGAGTCAACAGCATTTTTGCCAAAGCTAAGCGGGCTTTTTCGCCACCGCTTAAAGCGCCAACTTGTTTGAATACTGTTTCGCCGGTAAATAAGAAACGGCCCAACAAAGTCCGAACTTCTTCATTTTTCCAGTCGGGTACTTCGTCGTGAATGGTTTCCATCACGGTTTTATTCAAATCTAAGGCTTCTGCCTGATTCTGTTCAAAGTAACCGGGGATGACGTTGTGGCCTCCCAATTTGACAGTACCTTCGGTCGGCTTTTCTAAACCCATAATCAGGCGTAGCAGCGTTGATTTGCCCGCGCCGTTGGGGCCGAGAAAGGCTATGCGATCGCCCCTTTCAATCAATAAGTCGGCTCCCAAGAATAGGATTTTTTCGCCGTAGGTGTGCACCAAATCTTCAATTATTGCTACTTCGCGGCCGCTGCGGGGTGCGGGGGGAAAGCGGAAATGCAAAGTTTTTAATCCGCCGGTGGGCGCTTCGATGCGTTCGATTTTGTCTAACTGTTTCTCGCGACTTTTGGCTTGGGTGCTGCGAGTGGCGCTGGCGCGGAATTTTTCAACGAATGCTTGCTGTTTTTCGAGTTCTTTTTGCTGGCTTTCGTAGGCGCTGAGTTGGGCTTCTCTGGCTTCTGCTTTTTGCAGCAGATAGGAGGAGTAGTTGCCAAGGTAGGTGCTGGAAACGCCGCGTTCGGTTTCGACGATTTGGGTGCAGAGCCGATCGAGAAATTCTCGGTCATGGGATACGATTACCATTGGGGTTGTCAGCCCTTTGAGGTATACTTCCAGCCATTCGATGGTTTCTAAGTCGAGGTGGTTGGTAGGTTCGTCTAGTAGCAGAATGTCGGGTTTTTGCAGGAGAATTTTGCCTAAACTCATCCGCATTTGCCAGCCACCGCTGAAGGCGCTGACTAATCGATCCCCATCTTCGGGTTCAAATCCGATTTCGGGCAAAATTTTCTCGATTTGGGCTTCTAAACCGTAGCCGTTTAAGCCTTCAAATTGCCGTTGCAGCCGATCCATTTTGTGGATCAGTTCGTCGAGATTTTCTGGGGAGGAGTTTTCCAAGTCTCGATGGACTTGCATCAGGGATTCGTGGACTTCGTTGGCTTCGCTGAAGGCGCGCCAAAATTCTTCTTTGACGGTGCGAGTCGGATCTACTTCAAATTCTTGGGAGAGGTAGGCGATGTGGAGGCTGGCGGGGCGAATGACTTCGCCTGCGGTGGGTTCGATTTCGCCGGCGATGATTTTGAGTTGGGTGGATTTACCGGCACCGTTAACGCCGACTAAGCCGATGCGATCGCCCGGTTTGACTTCCCAGGTGACATCTTTGAGTACGACGCCTGTGGGGTAAATTTTACTGATGTGTTCGAGTCGCAGCATTGTTGTGGAGACTGGGGAAGGGCAGGTTTAGCGGCGGATGGGATGCCGGCGCTGAGGTCGAGTTAATCTTAACAAATTTTAAAGATTTTTAGTGTATTGCCAGATTTTGATTTGGTGGGAGTTACGGGAAGAAACCGGGTTTCTACGAAAAATCACTGATTCTCAACTAGATACCTAGGAAGAAACCCGGTTTCTAGCTTCGATGTGGGTTCGGGACTATTGTGTTTGGTATTGTCTGGTATTTTTTGAAGTCTGGGAATTTATCATTTCTCTCTTCTCTTTCTCTGCGCCCTCTGCGCCCTCTGTGGTTAAATCATTCAGACGATTTGGTAAATTAGGATTGGGTGTGGCGATCCTCTTCGAGGGCTTCGCTAACGCACTTGTCAGGAGGTTGAGTGCGATCGATCGCACTACCGCGCTGTTTCAGATTGAATTTCTCGAAGAATGGTTGAGACTTCTTCTTCTGAATGTAGATGTCTTGCCAAAACTTGGGCTGTTGCTTCTAGGAGGCGATCGCTAAACAATTTTGTTAAATCTTGCCGCAAACCTTGCCCAATGTAAAATTTGAGTAAAGCTGACAGAGGCATATCTCGATGGAGTGCTACTTGGTTTAGGGATTCTAAGGTATCTGTTGGGATTTCGATCGATACTGTTGTTGTTGGGCGCGATCGAACTTTTAATGTCAATTCTTCTTCAACGTTGTCATTTTTGGAGTAGCTGGGCATAAATATCATCCTCGGTATTATCCCAAATTGCATCTAGCGATACTCGGCTTGTCTGAAGCCAGAATTCAGACTCATCATCAGGTAGGAATGTTACCAGAATCCTTGCACCTTCAGGAATTTCTGTTTGTTCCAACAATTCAATTTTGCCTTGGCGAACGATCGCCCAAACTGTCTTTAGCATAATAGCGTGACTCCTGAATCGTTAGGGTCGTATCTCAGTATATCCGATTCGTTGAGGACTTGCGGAATCATGTATGGGGAAGCGTGTCTTGCAGAAGGTGAATCTATCCGTGAACTTAGCACGCTTTTAGAGGAGTGGAAAAAAAGTGATAAAATAAAGTAGAGCAGTAGACAAAATCGATGCCAAGGAAAATTAGAGAGTTAAAAGTTCAAATTGCGCGTGAAGGTTTTGTTTATCTACCCAAGCGCGGCAAAGGTAGCCATGAGCGTTGGCGACATCCAATGCTCCGAAAAACACTGACAATTCTCGGCAAAGATGGAGATGATGTGGCACTCTACCTAGAAAAGCAGTTAGCACAGTTATTAAGTGAGCTGAATGAGTTAAGGAAGGGCGAGGATTTATGAGTCGATACAGTATGATTGTTCAATGGTCTGATGAAGATGGACTTTTTCTAGTTACTATTCCAGAATTTTCTGATCGTGTGGTCATGCCTTGCACTCACGGTGAAACTCGCGAGCAAGCAATTCATAACGGCGAAGAAGTGATTGAAATGTATTTGGAAGCATGGGAAGCAGAAGGTGAATCTATCCCTGAACCTAGGACGCTTCAAATTGCTTGTTGAATGCTATTTTACTTGTCATCATGCACCGGAGACTTAACGATCGCACTTTCTACTTCTTCTAATGCTTGCAGACTCCCGACTTCCCAAGCGTGAGCGATCGCATTGGGGATGATTTGGGCGATCGGGATTTCAGGAAAATTAGGACTGGTTTGGGATTCTAAATACTTTCCGTTTCTGAGCAGATAGATTTTCAACCTGCCACTATCATAAACCCAAAGTTCAGGAACTCCAATTGCTTCGTAAGCTTTGTCAAGTCTACTAATTTTAACCCCAGAAGTCCGAGGTTTGCTGAGGTGAGGGCGATCGAGATGGATGAAATACATTATAATAGCCTCAACCTCGATCGCAAAAGAGAGCAATCGTGCCAGCAAGAGACATTTATCATCAAGTTGTCAAACAGGGTCTGATTAAGGCGGGCTGGACAATTACCCACGATCCCTATCCATTGGCTTGGGCGAAGAGAAACCTATCGATCGATCTTGGTGCAGAACAGCTATTAGCTGCTGAGAACAACGATCGCAAGATAGCCGTTGAAGTTAAAAGTTTTATCAGAGAGTCTCGAATTGCAGATTTAGAGCAAGCTTTGGGTCAATATACTCTTTACTATGACATCTTAAAACGGACGGAATCAGAAAGACAACTGTATCTTGCAATTCCACTAAATGCTTTTACGGAGCTTTTTGAAGGACAAAGATTTGGTCAGATATTGCTAGATAATAACCGCCTAAATCTTGTTGTTTTTAACCCAAAAACCGAGGAAATAGTACAATGGATAGCTTAAATAATTATCGCCAACTTGTTAGACAGCTCCTTACTGAATACGCTGAGATTCCCGTTTGTGATAGTGGGACGCAAAACGCCACAATTTTTGATGTAGAAAATGACCGCTATATGTTAATCAATATAGGTTGGTTTAACGAGCAGCGCATTCACCATTGCGTGATTCATATTGATATTATTGATGGTCAGGTGTGGATTCAAGCAAATAATACCGATCGCCTGATTGCTGAGGAGTTAGTTGCAGCGGGAATTCCGGCTAAATCAATTGTTTTGGGACTGCAACCGCCTGATGTTAGACCGTATACTGCTTATGGAGTGCCTTGTAGTGAGCAGCAGCGAGAATCCTTGAAAGTATGATGGAGTGGAAGGGATTTGACTTGGAGGGCGATCGCACTTCAAAAATTTTTAAAGCAGGCGATCGCACCTTCCATCGCCTTCAGCAAATTCCATTAAACTTGAGTAAAATAAGACAGCCATCATCGCCATAAAACCTAACTCACCATGCAAACCTCAACATTTGATAGTATTTTAGACGAGATCGAAACATTGTCTACAGACGAACAAACTGCTTTACTTGTCATCATGCACCGGAGACTTAGCGATCGCCGTCGCACCGAAATTGCTGCTAACATTGCACAAGGAAAACAAGACTATCAATCTGGAAAGGTGTTTCGAGGTACAGTTAATGAAGCGATCGCGGAGCTAAACCGTTGAAACTTATCACCTTTGCTCAATCATTTAAACGTGCCTACAAAGCCCTCATCCGCAAACACCCGGAACTACAGCCCAAAGTTGAAGCTATTTTAAGACTTTTGGCAGAAAACTCTTTCGAGCCATCACTGCAAACACACAAACTCAAAGGTCAGTTAGCGGGATCTTGGGCTTGTTCTGTGGAGTATGACTGTCGGATTGTATTTAATTTTGTTGAGAATCCAGAGTCAGGAGATGAGGAAATTCTCTTGCTTGATATTGGCAGCCATGATGAGGTGTATTGAAAATGCTGGCTTATGCGATCACCTCTTTCTATCTGCTTTTTTAATATGGAAGAAAGGGCGATCGATTGATCGCCCTTTTTCTTATTTTTTAATCGCGAGCGCACTTAACAAACTTTTAAAACAGGCGATGTGAGAAGGTTGTAGAAAGGTGGGGGTGAGAAGGTGCGATCGCTTTTAGGAGTGAAAGGGCGATCGTAACTCAATCCCATGTCTATACAAGTGTGTGAACAAGTGTATGTGACAAGGATTTTGACTACAGAGCAATACCGCAACTTGAAAGCCTATTCAAGATGTCTAGTAGGGCACTGTCGTTCACCGGTTCATTTTTCCATGACCCACCACGTCCTTCCCGCCAGTAATTACCTGTGGGAAGATGTCCATAGGGAGCCTGGATTGCAAAAGTAAGATCGTTATATTTTTTTGTATATTGACCCACGTTGTTAGGATCGTACCATCCTATGCGACTATAGCAGACTTTTCTTAATTCAATTTCCTCATTTATCTCGTCAAGAAAATATTTTTTTCTTCCACGTTTCTTACCAGAAATCATGGATAGTACATCCTCTCCTTGTTCTGATATAATTCGTTTTTGTACACTAAATCCAAAGCGACCGTTGCTATATTTAAGCCAAAGTCGATCAATAGTAGAAAGATCGGCACAAGGGAAGTAGTCTGCCATTCCGCCAATGAGACGGTTATAATCCGGCACTAGACGACACCCCCACTCTCCCGCTTGGATTGTTCTCTCTACTGCTAGACTTCCTACGCTCAGCATCACCTTACCTGTTTCTTCATCAGCTTCTCTCCATTTGCCTTCTGCTAGTAGGTCACGAAGGCGTGTGTAGCTATAGCTAGTAGAGATGCTGCTCTCAAGTGATACTTCAAGATTTGAATAATCAACTTGAAGACTTGAATAATCAACTTGATTGGCTTTAGTCCTACTTGATGTCTTACTTGCTTGATTCCTGCTTGATGCCTGTGACATCACGAAGTAGATAACTACAGCCAACACAATTAAAATCAAAATCCACATTGATAGTTATCCTTTGGTAAGTGTAGCGGGGGATTGTAACTCAATCCCCCTTATGGTTGTTTCTACTGGTAAAAATCAATTAAAATGAGTTTATCCGCCATAATTACCGCTACCATAGCCAGTTTCTTTGGATATCTCTAGCATGATCGATTGATTGGATTTTACTTTTTTTAGTTCCCTTTCTACTTTCTCTCTTTCTTCCTGGTCTGCTATTCCGATTTGCTCTTCAAATTGAGCTATTATTGTCGAGTTGGGAATATCAGAAACCTGTGATGGCGATAAGATTCCTTGAGCCAAAGCCAAAGCAGCCATAATATTCCGAATTGCCTCGACAAGGTTGTATGGTAAACTCACTTTTGTCAACTCCTCTATTAGGGTAATTTGTAAACATAAACGCGAGCCATCTGCTGGCATTTGAGTATTTTAAGGAGTCAAGTTCAGCTTTGTCAGTGATAAAAAGTGAGAAAAAGTGAGAAAAAGTAATGACTTTCCACAAATCGCCCTAAAATCTCCTCTCAGGTAGATGCCCGTAGAGTTAAACTCTTGTAAATAACCCCTCTCACAACCCAACTTCCTTGGCCTACGACAACACCTGCAAATATCTAGCAGAAAAATTCCCCGCCGCCTTCGTCCGCTGGCTGCTACCAATTGACGAACCCACCGATGTTCAGGTACTCAAAACCGAACTAATTCAAGAACCCATCCGAGCCGATTCTCTCGTTTTCCTGCAAACGGATAACCAAATCCTGCATCTGGAATTTGAAACGCGGCCCTACTCCGACCCGCCGATCGCCTTCAGAATGCTAGACTACTACGTCAGGCTCAAACGGCAATACTCCTGTTCCATCAATCAAGTAGTAATCTTTTTGCAGCAAACAGCCTCAGAACAAGTTTTTGTATCCGAGTACACAGACGCGAACACCCGACACGGCTATTGAGTTATTCGCCTGTGGGAACAAGACCCTGCTTTACTGCTGTCCGTGCCCGGCTTGCTCCCACTCGCGACACTATCCCAAACCAACTCGCCGCGAACTTTGTTAGAGCAAATAGCTACTCAGATTGCTACAATAGAAGAACCTACCCAACAAGCGGATTTACTCGCTTGCACCCAAGTGCTCGCAGGTTTGAGATTTGAAAAAGACTTAATCAGACAACTATTTAGGAAGGAAACTATGCGCGGTTCTGTGATTTACCAAGAAATTCGCGAAGATGGCCTCCTTGAAGGAAGACAACTAGGCCTCCTTGAAGGAAGGAAAGATGAGGCGCTGTCGTTCCTCAGTCGCCAGTTGACTCGACGTATCGGTTCGATCGCATCTGAAACCCGCGAGCAAATTCAGACTTTATCCGTAGAAGAATTAGAGGATTTAGGAGAGGCGCTTTTGGACTTTTCCGAAGCCTCAGATTTAACCAATTGGTTGAATGAACATCAGCCTTAATTGCTAAGATATAGCCTCTTATATTAATTTAATGGGTCGTTGCACATATCTCGATCCCCCTAAATCCCCCTTAAAAAGGGGGACTTTGAGTGCTCTTGTCCCCCCCTTATTAAGGGGGGCTAGGGGGGATCTCCGGGTTTGAAAACACACCCTAGGGGGGATCGGGTTCTATGCAGCATCATAAAAAAATGGTATTATTGTCAAAACTTCACCAAATATATACTTTAAGGAAACTTAAGCCATGACCGTTGATGAAGCAATCGCGATCGCAGAAACAGTCCTCGATGGCGAAGGCTTAAACGACGTGCAAGAGCTCATCTTCAGACAATGCTGGGAAGGCAGACATTCCTATGAGGAAATTTCTCAACTCTCTCAATATAATGATGAATACATCAAAGCGCTGGCGGCTAAACTCTGGAAACAACTCTCAGAGGCTTTTGATGAAAAAGTAAAAAAAAATAATTTACGCTCTGTTTTTAAACGATACTTGCGGCGACATCAAGTGACATTACATCGAACTCAAGTTATCGGAGTTAATCTCAGCGGTGCTGACTTAAGCGGAGCCAGAATATCATTTGCCAACTTAAGTGAATCTGATTCATCAACAGATTTACAGGGTGCAACTATATCTGATTATAATACAGTATCAGATGGAATTATTAAGCCTGAAAACGCGCACAACCAGGGAATTTTATCTAGCATAAAATCAAGCATTTATCACTGGAACGATCTGCGCTTTCACAGCCAAGAACAAGTAAAAATTGCCGAAGCGCTCGATCGCACAAACACCCTATTCTTCCCCAACTCCAAAGCCCGCCTCACAACACCTGCAGGCCGACAAAACCAAGAACCAGATTTCCTCATATTTCACCAAGGCAAATGGGGTATTCTGGAAATATGGCATCCCGACACAGAAAAAGATGAAACGCGCGATCGCCTGTTTGCATCTCACGGTATCAGCATCATCCACTATTGCGACGCTAACAGATGCACAGAAGAACCCGATCGCATTGTCCGAGAATTTTTAGACATATTGAGTCAGGGATAGGGCGATCGCATTTAGTTAAAACGTAATTCCTGTCTCGATCGGCGATCGGCCTGCACGATTCAATGGTAAAATAGAAATAGTAAAGCGTTCTCAGTGGCTATGCCTGCCAAAGAGCGATTTCATGAAGCCGTAAAAGTCGCCCTCCAAAAAGATGGCTGGACAATTACTGATGATCCACTTACAATCCCGATCGAGCGCCTCAGCAACCTCTACATTGACTTTGGAGCAGAGAAGTTACTCATTGCCGAGCGCAAGGGTCAAAAAATCGCTGTTGAGGTCAAAAGCTTTCTTGGAGCCTCTACACTTTCGGAATTTCATACGGCATTGGGTCAGTGTCTTAACTATCGCTACGCACTCGAAGATACCGATCCCGATCGAAAACTTTACCTTGCCGTTCCTGTCAGCATTTATGACGACTTTTTTGTTGTTCCCTTCATTCAATCCGTCATTCAAAGGAGTCAAACCCGTCTCATCGTCTACGATCCTACCACGGAGGAAATCAGAGAATGGCTAACCTAGATAGTTATCGCAATGCCGTACAACAAGCCTTACTCAACTATGCTCAGATGCGTTCTGGAACTTCTAGCAATTCAGAGTTAGAACTCCAAATTCTGTTCGATCCACAGCGCGACCATTACCAATTAGTGTATGTCGGCTGGTACAAAAGTAAGCGTGTCTACGGCCCGATTTTACATCTCGATATTAAAGATGAAAAAATCTGGCTACAACTCAACACAACGGCAGACGATATCACCCTGGATTTAATGGAATTAGGTATTGCTAAAGATGATATTGTTCTGGGGTTCCATGCACCCTATATGCGCCAATTTACAGAATTTGCCGTAGGTTAATGCCATTCTGTTGGATCGATTTCTTTTCGGCAGTTTGTATCTGCTGGTATCAGTATCATCCACTATTGTGACGCCCAAAGATGCTGCGAAGAACCAGATCGCATTGTCCAAGAGTTTTTAGACATATTGAGTCAGGGATAGGGCGAGTGGTTTTTTCATAAGGGCGATCGCATAGGGGCCCAGAAACCGGGTTTTTTACGATAAGACGCGTTGTATCCCGCAGATTCGGTAAAAAACCCGGTTTCTTTGCTTGGAGTGCGTAAGTGCATAAGGGCGATCGCACTCCGTAACAAAGTAGATTTTGCCTTGACAAATTCCTCGATTTGTGATATGCACGAGTGGTGGAAATTTTTAAGGGCGATCGGACAAATACCGCTCAGCTATATTTCCCTGAAGACTCAGCAGCATTAGCCAGCCGCTCCACGCCCGCTCGGACAATTACCGCCAAATCTGCGATCGGCATACATTGAATTTTTTTAAGCAAGTCGTTGGTATTGACAGGTTCTGGCATTGGCTTGCCTTCGAGATGAGCCATTAACTCTTCCATCGTAAAGCCCGCTCTTGCCGCAATCTGAGTCAAATTTTTCGTATCCGGGAGCACCTGACCCTTTTCCCAATACTGAACAGCAGCCCCAGAGACGCCCAATAGCCTACCAAAAGCGCTAAAACTCAGGTCGCCACGGGCTAGCTTCACAACTTCGCTCAGTTTTTTCTTAGCTTCTGCGTCCACAGTATTAGTCACCAGATAACCACAATTCCTAGTTTACAGATAAATCTGCCTAATACTCATTCCCCAGCAGCCTCAGCCGACGCAGCGAATCTCTCCGCGACAGCTTTACCAATTAGCGCCACCTGACTCAGAGGCAAAAACTGAATTTTTTTGACAATATCTTGAATATCTAACGGATCTGACACTGGCTTCCCATCCAAAAATCTCAGAAGTTCTTCCAGCGAATAACCAGCTCTCGCTGCGAGCTTACCCAAGTTTTCCGTCTCTGGAACCGTATCGCCTCTTTCCCAAAGCTGAACAGCAGTAGCAGAAACGCCCAAAAGCTTGCCAAAGGCTCGCTGACTCATTGTCCCGCGAGCTGTTTTGATAATTTCACTAAGTTTTTGTCTATTTTGGATGTTCACGACTCGAAGGTTACTCAACCGTATCTACCAGTCTACTTACGAAGTGATACATCAACTATATTTCCCAGACGACTCAGCCGCCGCCGCGAGTCTATCCATCACGGCTCTACCAACCACGGCTAACTCACTAATTGGTATACATTGAATTTTTTTCAGCAGATCGTTAGTATCTACCGGTTCACGCATGGGTTTGCCTTCCAGATGAGCGAGCAGCTCTTCAAGTGTAAACCCCGCCCTCACAGCAATCTGAGCCAAATTTTCTGTATCTGGGATGCTCTGACCTTTTTCCCACAACTGAACCGCAGTCGCAGAGACGCCCAGAAGCTTGCCGAATGCCCGCTGACTCATCGAACCGCGAGCTAGTTTGACAATCTCGATCAATTTTTTCTTAGCTTCTGCGTTCACAACTGCCGTCACTACTTAATCCCACATAACTCAGTTTACTTCCCAACTCCTAAATTTTCCACTTGCAATTCATAATTACACTTGACACAGGAAAGGATTGCAAGTAAACTAATAATTACAACTTAAGTTTTGATAGACCCAACGAGTCGCTAAACAAATGGTTCTGAGCGAGGAACCCAACATAAGGGGACAGCCCGATCAAACTTTAAAACCGAAGACAGACATCAGGGAAAGTAAAAATGACCAAGAGACGCAATCTAAAAACTCACAAGCCCAGCAACACCCGTCAAAGCCTCACAGCCTCCGGTTGGCTAAAACCCCAGCGCTGGCAAATCTCCAAAACGGAAGCTGCCGAAGCCCTGAAAATGCCCGTCAACCGCATAGTCAAAGTGTACCCCAAACAACATCAAGTAATAGTCGTTTACCTGAACAAGAAAGGACAAAAATGCAGTTCCTTTTTCAGCTACAGACTATTTGCCAGATGGCAACAAGAGGCGATCGCAGCAATTGCCAGTTGTCGAAACCAGCAAATCCTAGCACCCCTAGAAGTCATTGTACAATACGACCTCGAACATTTCAAATATCCAGTGGCGATCGCCGATGCAATTTGGGAAGCCCTACTCAACCATATCTCCCGCGTAACAAGGGAACTGAGGCTGAGCAAACAATGCGCCTAGTCCCCCATCACTCCATCAATTAGTAGAAGCAGCCAACTCAGCCAAACGTTCCTGCTGATCCTGAGAAATGCAAGTTTGAATAATCCCCTCAATATCCCCTTCCAAAACACTATTGAGCGAGAAATTTTCCCCCAAACGGTGGTCAGTAGCCCGATTGTCCTTATAGTTGTAGGTGCGAATCTTCTCCGATCGCGAACCAGTACCAACCTGAGCCAAACGCCGCGACTTCACCTCATCCTGCTGCTCCCGCAACTTCATCTCATAGAGCTTAGCCCGCAAAATCTGCATCGCCCGCTCCTTATTCTGCAACTGACTGCGCTCCTCAGTACAGAAAATCCGAATTCCCGTCGGCTTGTGAAACAAATCCGCAGCAGTTTCCACCTTGTTCACGTTTTGACCGCCAGCGCCGCCCGATCGAGCCGTACTCATCTCAATATCCTTCGGATCGATGTGAATCTCCACATCATCAACCTCCGGCATCACAGCCACCGTCGCCGTCGAAGTATGCACCCGGCCGCCAGCCTCAGTCACAGGCACTCGCTGCACCCGGTGTACCCCAGCCTCAAACTTCAGCTTGCTGTAAACGCTGTCGCCTGTAATTTCCAGAATCACCTCTTTAAAGCCGCCCATTTCCGCCAGCGACTCGCTCACCAACTTCACCACCCAGCCTTGAGTTTGAGCGTAGCGCGAATACAGCCGCAGCAAATCTCCCGCCCAAATACTAGCCTCATCTCCCCCAGTACCCGCCCGAATTTCCAGCATAATATTCTTGTCATCGTTCGGGTCGCGGGGGAGCAGCAAAACCTTCAAACGACTTTCCAAATTCTCCAGCTTCGCCTCAAGTTCCTCAACTTCCAGCGCAGCCATTTGCTGCATTTCTCGATCGCCCGCAGCTTCCTTGAGAACCTGTCGCGCGCCCACCAAATCTTCCTGAGTGGTTTTCCACAGAGCAAAAGTATCGACCACTTCCTCCAAGGACGATCGAGCTTTCGCTACCCGTTGAAACTCTTGATTGTCCCTAGCCACATCCGGGTCAGCCATGCGGCGAGTCAACTCATTAAAAGTTTGCTCTACCGACTTCAATTTATCCAGCAAATAAGATTCAGCCATTGTCAGTTGTCCTTTGTCAATCGATTTTAGATTTTAGATTTTAGATTTTAGATTTTAGATTTGAAGAACAGTTGGGATAGAATCTCGATCGAACTCTACTTGATCGAAATCTACTGCCTGCTTAGCAAGTCTTCAATCTAAACTCTCCAATCCGAGGGCGGATCGATTTTAGATTTTAGATTTTAGATTTTAGATTTTAGAACTCAAGAGCAGTTAGGATAGAATGTCGATCGAGCTCTACGCGATCGAACTCAACTGCCTGCCTAGCGAAGTCTTCAATCTAAAATCTAAAATCCGAGGGCGGTAAGTTGCCAGTAGAAAGAACTACTCTCAACAAACTGCGGACAAATGACAATCCGGCTACTTCTTCTTTTTGCCTTTACCAGCAGCCTTAGCAGCATCTGCTTTCGGATCTTCCATTTTCAGCGGTCCAGAGGAAGCATCTGCCTTCGGCATTTCTACCTCGGTCATGCCGTATTTCCGCATAAAGCGCTCCACACGACCTTCAGTATCAATAATCTTCTGAGTGCCAGTATAGAAAGGATGATTTCCCGACCAGACATCAACTTGAAGCTTTGGTCTTGTTGAACCCACAGTCATCACAAGTTCGCCGTTGCAATAAACCTGAGATTCGGGATACCACTCAGGGTGAATGCCTTCTTTTGCCATTGTTTTTTACTCTCTAATTTTTGACTTTACAACCATTTTAGCTGCCGCAGGACTTGTACACCAACAACAGCACGAATTTTGCCTTATATCTGTTGGAACCAGGAATCAGGAATCGGAAATAAACTTCAAAAAAAGGCAGATAAAATCTGGATAGATAATTTTTGCCTTTTCCTGGTTCCTTCTTCCTTCTTCCCTGGATTACCGCTTCGAGTATTGAGGAGCTTTGCGAGCTTTCCGCAAACCGTACTTTTTCCGTTCTTTGGCCCGCGGGTCGCGAGTCAAATAGCCCTCAGTCTTCAGAGGCTTGCGGTTGTCCGGGTCTAATTGACAAAGTGCTCTAGCGACACCCAAGCGAATCGAGTCAGCCTGACCTGTCAAGCCACCGCCTTCGACTTTTACCAAAATGTCGTACTCATTTTCCAGACCCAAAGTTTCCAGAGGGGCCTTAGCGAGAGCCAAATAAGTAGGGTTGAATTGCAGGTACAAATCCCCCTCTTTACCATTGACAGTCAGTATGCCAGTGCCGGGAACCAAGCGCACCCGCGCTACGGAACGCTTGCGGCGGCCGGTACCCCAGTACACAGCGCGACCGGATGTATCTGTTGCTTGCATTACTCATTTCCTCCCGGAATCGTGTGAACAATTAATTCTTCTGGTTTTTGAGCTTGGTGCGGGTGGTTGGGGCCAGCGTACACCTTCAGTTTAGTAAACAGTTGTCTGCCCAGAGAAGTGTGAGGCAGCATTCCTCGTATAGCTTCTTCGACAATTCTTTCGGGCAAACGTGCTTGCAATTTGGCAAAAGTTTCTGTTTTCATCCCGCCCGGTCTTCCAGAATGGCGGCGGTAGATTTTCTGGGTGCGTTTTTTGCCAGTAACAGCGATTTTGTCCGCATTGATGACAATTACGAAGTCGCCGGTATCCATAGAAGGAGTGTAAGTCGGTTTGTGTTTCCCCCGGAGGTACATGGCAACTTCAGTTGCCAGACGGCCCAGCCGCTGGTCGGCGGCATCGACCACGTACCACTTGTGCTCTAGGGAGTCTTGAGTAGGGACGTAAGTTTTGTTCATTGTTTGTTGTTAGTTGTCTATTAACTGTTAACTGTTGTTAGTTGTCAGTTGTCAGTTGTCAGTTGTCAGTTTTTAATTGTTAGTTGTCCTTAGTTTTTTATTAGTAGTTACCTAATGACTAATGACTAATGACTAATGACTAATGACTAATGACTAATGACTAATTTTGGCTGAGTGTCGTACCAGACATCTGGGGGAAAGGGAAATTCTGAATAGCCAACCCGCAGCAGGCACAAACCTTGAGCGGGAGCGGCATATTTTACCATTTCTCGGCGTTCGTTGACCCAGATATCTGTGAAATTGTCGATCGGCCTTTCCCCGCGACCCACCTGCACCAGCAACCCCACCAGCAGCCGCATCATCCCGTACAGAAACCCGCTTGCCTGAACCTCTATATAGATAAGAGGCCCAGAACGCTGACACTCGGCCGCTTGCACGTCCACCCAGGAATGGGGGCGGGCTGATCCCGCGCGGTGGAAAGCTGCCAGATGATGCCGCCCGATTAGCGGTGTCAAAGCTGTCTGAATCAAAGATTCATCCACAGGGGCGTGATAGCAGTGCCAAGCAAAAGGACGCACAAACAAATTAGGGGTCGGATCTGTATAAAGGGTGTAGCGATAGCGCCGCCAACTGGCTGAGAACCGAGCGTGCCAGGTAGGTTCCACCTTTGCCGAAGCTCGAATTAAAATATCTTTTGCCAGTCGAGAGTTGAGAACGCTTGCCCAGCGGTGAGCCGGAATTGGGCCGTGGGCGTCAAAATGGGCTACTTGAGCAGCGGCGTGAACTCCCGCATCAGTTCTCCCGGCAGCGTGCAGCGTTACCGGGCGTTCCAGAACAGTCGATATTGCTGTTTCAATTTCTTCTTGTACTGTACGCTGGTTCGGCTGTCGCTGCCAACCGTGAAAGTTAGTGCCGAGGTATTGGATCACCAGAGCAACGCGCTGTATCGATTGGGGATTTTCGATTGGGGATTTTGGATTGTCAGTCATAAATCACAAATCTCCAACCCAAAATTGAATTAAACCAGTTCAACGATCGCCATTTCGGAATTGTCTCCTTGGCGGGGGACTGTTCGCACTACGCGGGTGTAGCCCCCGTTGCGCGAGCCGTACCGTTCTTGGGCTGCTTCAAACAAAGCGTGTACTAACTGTTTGTCGTAGATAAAGCCCATAGCTTGCCGGCGAGCGGCCAAGGAGCCATCTTTTGCCAGGGTAATCATTCTGTCCGCCTCTGGGCGCAGCGCTTTGGCGCGGGCGAGAGTGGTAGTAATTTTACCGTGGCGGATTAATTCGGTGGTCAGCGAGCGCAGCAGGGCGCGGCGCTGGTCAGCCGGTTTGTTGAGTTGGGGAACGCGACAGCGGTGACGCATGGCAGTTGGTAATTGGTAATTGGTAATTGGGCGCCGGGATAGTCCGCGAGTTTTGAGGGGTGAATTCTTTAACTTAAAAACTCACCTACTTAAAATTCAGAACTTTTTTACCCGTTACCCGTTGATTAACTTTTAGCTGATTTTTCCTGTGGCAAGGTAATGCCCAAGCGTTTTTGTAAAGCTTCAATCACTTCTTCTGCGGACTTCTGCCCGAAATTCTTGATTTCGAGCAAGTCTTCTTGGGTATAATCCAATAAGTCTGCAACTGAGTTGATCTGAGCCCGCTTGAGACAGTTGTAAGCCCGGACGGACAACTGCAATTCTTCGATCGGAATTTGGCTAGTAGGATCGGCTTCACCTGGATACTCTGGTTTGAGAGAATCTTGGGTGATGTCTTTGAGAGGTGCAAATAAATCTACCAGGATGTGGGCAGATTGACTCAAAGCTTCTTGAGGAGTCACGCTGCCATCAGTCCAGATTTCCATAATCAGCCGGTCTTTCTCGACCGTCCCGCCTACGCGAGCATCTTCAACGCTGTAGTTGACTCTGCGAATCGGCATAAAGATGGCGTCAATTTGGAGAAAATCCAAAGCCGACCCATCATCTCGACTGCGGTCTACTGCTCGGTATCCGATGCCTTTTTCAATTCTGAATTCCATTTCCAGAACTGAGCCGGGGGAGAGAGTTGCAATGTACTGGGATCGATCGATCAATTCCACCTCTGAGGGCAAATCGAATCGATCGGCCGTAACTGTTACAGGCCCCTCAATCCGCAACCTGCCGATTTGCGGCTGCTGAGAATGAGTTTTGAGGACGACCTCTTTCATGTTCAGGAGAATTTCTAGAACATCCTCACGTACCCCTTCGATCGTGGCAAACTCGTGATTGACGCCCGCGATTCGGACTGAAGTTACTGCTGTTCCTTCCAAATTTGACAGCAGAACTCGCCGAAGCGCATTCCCAACAGTTGTTCCCTGACCGCGATCGAGCGGTTCCAGGACGAATTTTCCGTACTGACTCCGGTCTTTGTCAGTGTTAGACTCTATACATTCAATTTGAAACTGCGCCACGGAGTGACCTCCCTTTTCCACTGTGGATTTTTGATTTTGGATTTTAGATTGCAGAGCATACCCCTGAATGGATTTCGGATTTTGGATGGACGGGGCAACAGTTAGAACCATTAGTTTTTGACTTTAAGCAGTTAGCCATTATCCAAAATCTAAAATCTAAAATCTCAAATCGTTTTAGACTCTACGCCGCTTGGGAGGGCGACAGCCGTTGTGAGGAATTGGGGTAACATCTCTAATCAGGGTGATTTCCAGTCCCGCCCCTTGCAGCGCCCGAATAGCCGTTTCTCGACCTGCTCCGGGTCCGCTCACCATTACTTCTATTTGGCGCATTCCTTGGTCGTTGGCTCTGCGGGCAGCACTTTCTGCTGCTGTTTGAGCTGCAAAGGGAGTGCCCTTTTTAGCTCCTTTAAAACCGCTGGAACCTGCGGATGCCCAGGATATTACTTCGCCGTTGAGGTCGGTAATAGTTACAATCGTGTTGTTAAAGGTAGACTGGATGTAGCCTACCCCATTGGGTACATTCCGTTTCTGCTTTTTTGCACCAGATTTCTTGCCTGTTTGTGGTCGCGCCATATTAGTCTCTTTAACGTTTCTCTCAACTAATGTCCCGAAGCGCTAGGAGCCAGCAGCCCCCAGCGTATTTTTCCCAAAAAGATGTTACTTCTTGGAAGGAGCCTTTTTCTTGCCCGCAACTGTTCGGCGGACGCCACGACGGGTTCTGGCGTTGGTACGGGTTCGTTGTCCCCGCACCGGCAGACCCAAACGGTGACGCCGACCGCGATAAGTTCCGATGTCCATCAGGCGCTTGATGTTCATTGACTCCCAGCGCCGGAGGTCTCCTTCGATTTGGTATGTGGTTTCTACATGAGCCCGCAGAGCTGTCACGTCGGCCTCTGTTAAATCCTTGACGCGAGTGTCAGGATTTACGCCTGTTGCAGCGATAATTTTTTGGGCCCGCGACAAGCCTATTCCGTAAATGTATGTCAGACCTATTTCGACGCGCTTATCGCGTGGAAGGTCTACCCCGGCAATCCGTGCCACACTTTTGTCTCCCTAGTTTTCCTGTTTGGCTACAATGTTCAATTAGGATGCACCTGCGTGCATTGCCCAATCTTGCTTTTTTCTAACCTTGGCGCTGTTTGTGTTTCGGGTTAGTGCATATCACCATCACTCGACCGCGACGGCGGATGACGCGACATTTTTCACAAATTTTTTTGACAGATGCTCGAACTTTCATCTTTCTTCCTGCCTGGAGAACCCCGCTCTAGCGGAGAACAGGCACGCTGGGACTGCCCGTAGAGCGGTGGGAGGAGAGGCTGGGCAAGGTGTAGACCTCTCCTCGATTAAATTGTATAAAGTGCGGGTTGTTTCATGAAGGAGCCCGCTTGCACCCACTCCCATTGCTGGGTAAAGTTCGCCTGCACAAAACAAAAATGTTGGCGAGCGATACTTTTACGGCGTAGCAATGACTTAACCCGGTACACCGGTGGGTTGTTGACGCCCTTCTCGGCAACACTACAAACGTAGCATTATAGCATAAATTTGAAGCTTTTTACCAAATTCTCTCTAATTAAACTTAGAATTAGTTTTTAGAAAGTTTTATCTAAGCCTATTTTTTCCGAAGGCGATAAGTAATCCTGCCTTTGGTCAAGTCGTAGGGAGTCAATTCGACTTTGACGCGATCGCCAGGCAGAATTTTGATGTAGTTGCGGCGGATCTTGCCGGAAATGTGAGCCAGCACGTTAAACCCATTATCTAGGTCAACGCGAAACATCGCATTGGGCAGGGATTCCGTCACTGTCCCTTCCATTTCAATTAAATCTTGCTTAGACAATTTGGTATTTACCTCAACTCTACATTTGATTAACTAGGAGTGTCCCGGCGTTGGCCTCAAAACCTATTTACTGGTAGGAGTCAAACGGGAACGGGGGCAAGAATTCGGGCGACTCGATCGACTTTAATACTCAACCAACCGCTTGTTTTAGCTTTACTTGAGTAAAGTTGTGGCAATTAGTATCGAGTTCAATCCGGTCTCTAGCAACCCTCACAAAACCTGATAGCACAAAAAGCTCCTAGTTAACATATCTTAGCAAAAGCTTGTGAGTAACAAGCTGTATTGAGAGGGTTCAAGAGTCGATCGAGAGAGATTGTTGCAGTTGAGCGGTGACTAATTCCATTGCTCGATCGCCATCAACCGCAACTAACTGTTGGCGGCCGCTGTAAAAATCAATCAAAGGCTCAGTTTGCTCGCGATAAACTTGCAACCGGCGGCGGATCGTCTCCTCATTGTCATCCTGCCGGCCCCGCGAGAGCAGGCGAGACACCAAAATGTCGTCAGGCACGTCAAGATTAACAGCTTTGAGACCAAATTTCGGGTTCGGTGTACTCCCCTCGGCACCGAATCGCTCGTCCAGCAGTTTGTCTAAAAAAGTTGCCTGGGCGACTGTGCGGGGAAAGCCGTCAAGAATCCAGCCCGCATTAGCGTCCGGTTCATTCAAGCGTTCCTGCACGATATCCATCAGCAATTGGTCGGGAACCAACTCACCCCTGTCCATGTAAGCTTGCGCCTTTAGACCCAAGGCAGTTTTCGCCACCACGCAGGCGCGCAGGATGTCGCCCGTAGAAATGTGGGGTATTTTCCAGAGAGCGGCTAATATCTGAGCCTGAGTTCCCTTCCCCGCCCCTGGAGGCCCCATGAAAATAAATTGCATTGCGATTACTTCACCATTCCTTCATATCGTTGGGAGATGACGTAAGTTTGAATTTGCTTAGCAGTTTCGATCGCCACACCTACTAGAATCAGTAGGGAAGTTGCGCCAAAACCTCTAAAAGTTTGCACGCCGATCGCGCTTTCTACAGCAGTTGGTACAATGGCCACCAGACCGAGAAAAATAGCTCCCAAGAAAGTCAAACGGTTCAAAACCTTCTCCACATAATCACTCGTTTTCTGACCCGGACGAATTCCAGGAATGCTGGCGCCCATTTTTTTCAAGTTCTGAGACATATCTACGGGGTTGACAATCAACGAAGCGTAGAAATAGCTGAAGAACAGAATCAAAGTCAGATAAAACAGCGCGTAAGCCCAAGGCGCCGGCCCGTTCGGACTCAAAACATTAGCAACTTGAACCAAAAACGGGTTATTGAGAGACTGAGCGAGGAAAGAAGGCACAATCAACACCGAAGATGCAAAAATAATCGGCATCACTCCGCCTTGATTCAAGCGCAGGGGCAGATAACTCCGGCTCTCCCGATAAACTTTGCGGCCGACTTGGCGGCGGGCCGAAATAATCGGAATGCGGCGAGTACCTTCCTGAACAAAAACAATCCCGACAATCGTCACCAAAAAGACCAGCAGCAGAACGACTACACGGCCGACCACTTGCGTGTCCCCACTTTGAGCCAATTCAAAAGTTTGTCCCAAAGAGCGCGGCAATACCGACACAATATTGATAAAAATCAGCAGCGACGCTCCGTTCCCGATACCTCGCTCCGTCACCACCTCCGATATCCACATCACAAACATTGAGCCGGCTGTCAGAGCCAAAGCAGTTTGTGCTATGAATAAAGGCGATGGAGATTGAGCAAAAGGGCTGACCCAAATCGCAATGCCAATACTTTGCAGAATTGCCCAGCCCAAAGAAACGTAGCGAGTAATTTGAGAAATCTTGCGCCGCCCTGCTTCTCCTTCATTTTTCTGCAAGTCTTCTAAGCTTGGCAGAGCCGCAGTTAGAAGTTGCACAATAATTGAAGCATTAATGTAGGGCAAAATCCCCAGCGCGAAAATCCCCAAAGCTGACAAGCCGCCTC
Organism: Microcoleus sp. T3_D1; assembly: GCF_036700405.1. Lineage (NCBI taxonomy): Bacteria > Bacillati > Cyanobacteriota > Cyanophyceae > Oscillatoriales > Microcoleaceae > Microcoleus > Microcoleus sp. T3_D1. The sequence continues at coordinate 12,357 of NZ_JAUBOV010000081.1, read as the reverse complement.
CTGAGAACAAATCCAAAAAGCCAATTAAAGGGCTATTTTGGACGTTTTGGGCAAAGGCGACTCGATCGATGCCGGGGACTGGCAAGTGGACACCCAGGCGTACTAAAATCAGTAAGCCAATGGTTACGAGGATGCGGCCTCGTAAACCAGCAGCTTGAGCCATCTGCATGAACGTCTCTTGTGCAGTTGGCGCTTTCTCTCTACTAACGTCCATAGTTACGATTTGGGATTTTAGATTTGGGATTTTCGACTAAATCATTTTCTGATAGCAAGAAGAGAGGATTTGAGATTTGGACATACTCTCAAACCTCAAATCTTCACGCAACTAATTCGCAACTTCCGCCTGCGGCTTCAATTTTTGTGCGAGCACCTGCGGTAAAAGCCGAGGCGCGCACTTGCAAAGGTACATTGAGTTCACCATCTCCTAAGATTTTCAGCGGCCCATCGTCTGTGGTGACAATTTTTGCTTGGATCAAAGAGGTGAGAGTAACTTCGGTGTTTGCTGGCAGCGATGCTAATTTACTTACATTAATGGTAGTGTACTCTTTCCGGTTCACTAGAGGGAAGCTTTTCAACTTGGGGAGACGGCGGTAGAGAGGATTTTGACCTCCTTCAAAACCCGGTCTAGTGCCGCTACCGGCTCTAGATTTTTGACCGCGCATCCCTTTGCCGGAGCTCGCGCCTTGACCGGCAGAAATACCTCTGCCCAAGCGTCGGGGGCGCTTTTGGGAGCCTGCTTTGGGTCGGGCGTCTTGCAATCTCATAGTTTTAGTAATTGGTAATTGGTAATTGGTATTTAGAGAGGGGGTACGCAGTAGTTTTGAGTGCGTGAGTTTTAAGTTGCGGATTTTTTTATTTTCACCGCAAGCACTTAACACTCAAAACTTACAGTTTCCCATTCTCGCGTGCCCTAACCGTAGAGGTTTTCTACTGGAATTCCGCGCTCTTGAGCAACTTCGGACAAGGTGCGGAGGGTGGAGAGGGCATTGACTGCGGCTCGGGCGTTGTTTAAGGGATTTCCAGAACCTAGCTGTTTGGCTAAGATGTTGCGGACTCCTGCTAGTTCGAGAACAGTTCGCACTGCTCCCCCTGCAATTACCCCGGTTCCCGGAGCGGCCGGCCGCATCATGACTTTAGCTCCGCCACCGTCACCGTTGATGGGGTGAGGGATGGAGTTAGATTTGGTGAGGGGGACTTCAATTAGGTGCTTTTTGCCGTCAGCGACGCCTTTTTTAACGGCACCGATTACGTCGCTAGCTTTGCCGACTCCTACTCCAACTTGACCGCGTTCGTTGCCGATAATGACTATGGCGCGGAAGCTGAGTTTTTTACCGCCTTTGACTACTTTGGTAACGCGCCGAATCTGAACAACCCGTTCTTGCCATTCGGATTCTTTTTCGCGCCCTTTGTTGTTGCTGCTGCTTTTTTTCTTGTTGCGCTGTTCTTTTTGTTCTGCCATAGTTTTGTCCTGTGGGAATTAGTAATTGGTGAAAGGCGATCGGCAAGTGGTAATTGTTTGAGTAAAAAGTAAAAATAGAAGAAATCTGGATTTGGCCTTTTAACTTTCAACTTTTGACTTTTTACTTTTTAATTACTCATTACCCGCTACCCATTACCCCCTCTAGAAGTCTAACCCCGCTTCGCGAGCTGCTTCTGCGAGGGCTTTAACACGACCGTGATAGAGGTTGCCTCCCCGATCGAATACGACTTTGACTATGCCAGCGCTGGAACAGCGTTTGGCAATCAACTGACCGACTTGCACGCTCGCGGAGCAGTTGCCACCAGAACTGAGAGATGACTTCAATTCGGGATCGAGGGTTGACGCAGCAGCCAAAGTGTGCTGTGCCGTGTCGTCGATTACTTGAGCGTAGATGTGCTGATCTGAGCGAAATACCGCTAGTCTGGGACGTTCGGAGGTGCCGAACACCTTGCGCCGCACCCGGCGGTGTCTGCGCTGGACTGATTCTTTGCGAGTAAGCTTCATATAAATACTCGGTAAATGGGAAACGAGCGAGTCTTTAGACCTGAGAGAGAAATGACACTTCGGATTTGCTCCTCGGAGCCTCCCTTGCGGGGTGATGTTAGCTTCGCCAATGTTTTAAGAGCTTTTTAGACTTGCAACACTATCTCAGTGACCTTAAGACTGTTTAGTTGCAAATGACAGAGCAGGGAACTAGCTACGCATTCTCCCGGTGTCGTGACTCCAAAAACGTAGACCTCGAAAGTCTTAGGCCCGTCAGTATGGCTTGCGGGAATTGCCCCTACAAGCGAGCGTGTCTTTAGACCTGGGTTACTGACGGTTACTTCTTACCTGTTTTGCCTGTTTTACCAGCTTTGCGACGGACAACTTCGCCACTGTAGCGAATGCCTTTGCCCTTATAGACTTCGGGCGGACGCACCGCGCGGATGCGGGCTGCTGTATTGCCTACGAGTTCTTTGTCAATGCCGGAGACAATGACGTTGGTGTTGCCTTCAACTGCCATTGTGATGCCTTCTGGAGGGGGCATTTCAACGGGTTTGCTGTAACCGACGTTTAAAATCAGGTTCCGTCCTTGAACCTGTGCCCGATAACCTGTGCCGATGATTTCGAGACGCCGCTGAAAACCTTGAGATACACCTTCGACCATGTTGGCGACTAGGGTGCGGCACAAGCCGTGCAGTTGTCTGGCGACGCGAGATTCGTCTCGGCGGGTAACGAGTAAAGTCTCGCCTTCAATTCCCATGAGGATTTCGGCTGGAATAACTCGGGAAAGTTCACCTTTAGGGCCTTTGACGGCTACTTTTTGACCGTCTAGGGTGACGGTGACTTTCGTGGGGATGCTAATCGGACGCTTGCCAATTCGCGACATAGTTTTTTGTCCTTTGTTTTTAGTTATTAGTCCTTGATTATTAGTGCTTAGTTATTAGTCCTTAGTGATTGATTTTTGAGTCTGTTGCCAACGACCAGTGACTAATGACTAATGACTAATGACTACCAAACATAACAAAGCACTTCACCGCCCAAACCTTGGCGTCGAGCTTCTCGATCGGTCATAATGCCGCTGGAGGTAGAAATAATGGCTATGCCAATTCCGCCTAACACTCTGGGCAATTCTTTACGGTTCGAGTAAACGCGCAGTCCTGGTTTGCTGACTCGCTTAAGTGCCGTGATAATGGGCTTGCGAGTTTTACCTTTGTACTTTAGAGAAAGCACTAAATGTCGCTTGACCCCTTCTGCTTCTGCTTCTTCAAATTCGCCGATGAAGCCTTCACTTTTGAGGACTTGGGCGATGCTGCGGGTCATTTTTGTAGCTGGAATTTGCGTTGTTTGGTGGCGCGCCATGCAAGAATTGCGAATGCGCGTCAACATATCTGCTATGGTATCGTTAGCTGCCATCTTTTGCTTCTTACTCTAGTGCTTAGTTGTCCCGGAACGGCATTCCCATTTCTTTAAGCAAGGCGCGTCCTTCTTCGTCGGTGTTTGCTGTGGTGATAATTGAAATGTCCATGCCTCGAATTTGATCGATGCGGTCATATTCTATTTCTGGAAAAATTAGCTGTTCTCTCAGACCCAAGCTGTAATTGCCGCGCCCGTCAAAGCTTTTGGGGCTGATGCCGCGGAAGTCGCGGATGCGGGGGAGTGCGAGGTTGATCAGCCGATCGAGAAAATCGTACATCCGATCGCCGCGCAGCGTCACCATTACGCCGACGGGTACTCCTTTGCGGATTTTGAAGCCTGCGATCGCTTTTTTCGCCCGCGTCACCACTGGTTTTTGCCCGGTGATGATGCCAATTTCGTTGATCGACGAATCCAGTGCCTTAGCGTTTTGAGATGCTTCTCCCAAACCGCGGTTCACTGTGACTTTGACGAGTTTGGGAACCTGATGGATATTAGTATATTTAAACTGATCCATCAGTGTGGGAACGATTTTTCCTTGATAAAGAACCTTGAGTTTGTCCGGCATAGTTTTTGTGTTTCGTTAACTGTCCCTGGGCTTGGTCAGGGAATTATTAGTTGTCAGTTGACTGTTGTCAGTTGTCAGTTGTCAGTTGTCCGTTGACTGTTGTCAGGAAAGCATTTGTCTAATGACTAATGACTAATGACTAATGACTAATGACTAATGACTAATTATCGAGGATTTCTCCTGTTTTTTTGAGTTGTCGCAGTTTCCGGCCATCTTCGCTAAATGTATAGCAAACGCGGCTGGCTATTTTCTCTTTTTCGGAATAGTGCATGACATTTGAGCTGTGAATGGGAGCCTCAAACGTGACTATTTTGCCTGATTCTCCCTCTTGCTGGGGCTTGACGTGCTTGGTTCTGATATTTACACCTTTAACAATTACTTTGCTGACTTTAGGATATGTCTTTAAGATTTGTCCGACTTTTCCTTTCTCTTTGCCAGTAATTATTTGCACGGTGTCGCCTGCTTTGACGTGCATTCTGTAGCGCTGCAGTTCGCTAGTTGCTTTACCCTTTTTTCCGTACATTTTAAAGTACCTCCGGGGCTAAGGAAACGATTTTAGTAAAGTTTTTGTCGCGCAGTTCGCGGGCGACGGGGCCGAAGACGCGAGTGCCTTTGGGGTTGCCATCTACGTTGATAATAACGGCGGCGTTATCGTCAAAACGAATGCTCATGCCACTGTCGCGGCGCAAACCTTTGCGGGTTCTGACAACGACGGCCCGAACGACATCTGATTTTTTGACGGCCATATTGGGGATGGCGTCTTTGACGACGGCAATGATAACATCGCCGACTCCGCCGTAGCGACGGTTGCCGCCTCCCAATACGCGGATGCACATCAGTTTGCGGGCTCCGCTATTGTCGGCGACATTGAGGTATGTCTGGGGTTGAATCATGGTGATTGTTGACTGTTAACTGTTGACTGTTGACGGCTAATTGATTAATCAAGTACCGATCGGGCGATCGCGAGATCGCAATTAACTGTTAGCCGTTTTTTGTCCCGAAAATCTCAGCAACCGTCCAACGTTTGGTTTTGCTCAGGGGTCTAGTTTCAGTGATGCGGACGCGATCGCCGGATTTGCACTGATTTTCTTCGTCGTGAGCTTTGTACCGCTTGGTGCGGACTACGATTTTGCCGTATTTGGTGTGGGAGGAGCGGTTTTCGATTGCTACCACGACGGTTTTATCCATCTTGTCGCTGACTACTACGCCAACTCGTTCTTTAATTGCCATAGCTACCTATTTTTGTTGTGCAATTGACTTGTTTTTAGCTACTGTGCGAGCCGAGGCTAGGCTGCTGCTCACTCTGGGCTGACTTCTGGGCTGGGAGCAGAATCTGCTGTTTCTTTAGCTGGGGCTGATTTTGCTGCAGCTTCTTTCTCAGCAAGGATTTGGCGCTCGCGTTCAACTGTCATCAATTGAGCTAGCCGGTGTTTGGCGTGCTTGAACAGGTGAGGCTTTTCCATGCGGCCGGTAGCTTGCTGGAGCCGCAATTCCATTAGTTGGCGCTTGACGGCTAAAATTTGCTCTGCTACTGCAGCATCGCTTAATTCTCTAGCTTCTTTAATCTTGGTCAAAGACATAATTGTGTGCTTTATCGTTAGCGAGCGGTATGACAGAAGACAGAATTGTCTCGCTTGGCTGAAGGTCGAAGGAAAGAAAAGTTATGAAAGCCAGATTTTAAAATGCTGTAGCCGTTTAAAATGCTGATTAATACAGACCTAATTCTACCTTCGCTCTTCGCTATGACTGGTCTTCTTCGCGAGTGATGAACTTGGTTTTAATTGGTAATTTGAAAGATGCCAAACGCATTGCTTCGCGGGCAGTTTCTTCACTTACGCCGCCAATTTCAAACATTACCCGGCCCGGTTTGACCACGGCAACCCAAAACTCTGGTGAGCCTTTACCAGAACCCATCCGGGTTTCTGCTGCGCGCTGGGTGACTGGTTTGTCGGGAAAAATGCGAATCCAGATTTTGCCACCCCGACGGATATAGCGGGTCATGGCGCGCCGTCCGGCTTCTATTTGGCGGGAAGTGATCCAGGCGGGTTCGACGGCTTGGAGCGCGAAGTCGCCAAAGCTAACTGTGTTGCCGCGGGTGGCAACACCGCTCATTCGCCCGCGCTGTTGTTTGCGAAATTTGGTTCTTTTAGGGCTTAACATGGCGAAAGGGAGTTGGGTAATTGGTAATTGGTAATTGGTAATTGGTGATTGCTAATTGCTAATTGGTTTGGAACAACTGACAATTAACAAGTGACAACTAACAGTTAACAATTAGCTAGCCTTCGTTCGATCGATCTTCAAAGTTCTGGCGGCGGCGCTTTTGTTTGGTACGGGGCACTGCGGCATTTGGTGCTGCCTCTTGTTCCTGTCCGGGAATAATTTCACCTTTGAAAACCCAAACTTTAATGCCCAGAATACCGTAGATGGTTTGAGCAGTGCAGTAAGAGTAGTCGATGTCGGCCCGCAGCGTGTGCAAGGGGACTCTTCCTTCGCGCGTCCATTCGGTACGGGCAATTTCTGCACCGTTGAGGCGTCCGCTGACTTGAATTTTGATGCCTTGGATGCCGACTTTTTGGGCGCGGGTGATTGCTTGGCGGACTACTCGGCGGAAGGATACGCGCCGTTCTAGTTGCTGAGCGATGTATTCTGCGATCAATGTGGCATCGGCATCTACTCGCTGAACTTCGACGACGTTGATGCGGATTTGGCGGTTGCTACCGAGTTGCTGCTGCAAACCGACGCGCAAGGTTTCGATGCCTGCTCCGCCGCGGCCTACGACAACGCCTGGTCTGGCTGTGAACACTTCTAGGTCGATTTGATCGGCTTTCCGCTCAATTTTGACCGATGAAATACCGGCATTGCTGAGGGTTTTACGAACGTACTTGCGAATTTTATAGTCTTCTTGCAAGAGTTCTGGATAGTTTTTGGGATCGGCAAACCAGCGAGAGCGGTGCTCTTGGGTAATGCCGAGGCGAAAACCAATTGGATGTATTTTTTGGCCCATAATAGTTGATGAGTTAATTGGTAATTGGTAATTGGTAATTGGTAATTGGTAATTGGTGATTACCCATTTTTTTCAACTTTAAGCTGTTTATTACCTCTTACGTTTTTCCCTGGTTTAGTTTTCTACGAGCGGAGCTACTACTACGGTAATGTGACAGGTTGGCTTGCGGATTTGGTAGGCGCGACCTTGAGCGCGGGGTCTAAAGCGTTTGAGGACTGGGCCTTGGTCTGCGTAAGCTTGAGACACTACTAGCTTGGATTTATCCAATCCTGCGTTGTGTTCGGCGTTTGCTACTGCCGATCGCAAAACTTTGACGATTGGTTCGCAGGCGCGGTAGGGCATGAATTCGAGTAAAATCAGCGCTTCTTGGTAGCTTTTGCCGCGAATTTGGTCGAGGACTCGGCGCACTTTGAAGGGGGATGTCCGGATGTAACGGGCGATCGCCTTAATTTCGGATGTGGTATCTATAACCATTTCGATTTGGGTAATTGGTAATTGGTAATTGGGAAAAAGGTAATTGGTAATTGGGAAAAAGTTTGTCCGATTACCTATTACCTGTCACCTAATTCGGCTATCTTTTTGCCTTTTTATCACCACTTTTCGCGTGACCTCTAAAGGTGCGAGTGGGGGAAAATTCTCCGAGTTTGTGACCTACCATTTGGTCGGTGAGGTAGACGGGTACGTGCTGTCTGCCGTTGTGAACGGCGATCGTGTGACCTACCATTTGGGGCAGGATTGTGGAAGAGCGCGACCAAGTTTTAATTACTTGTTTTTGGCCGGCGGCGTTGAGTTTTTCGATTTTTGTCATCAGATGATCTGCGACAAAGGGGCCTTTTTTTAGCGATCGAGACATGATTTTTTTAGTAATTCAGGAGTCATTAGTCAGCTTTCAGCAGTCATTGGTCATCAGTCCTCAGTCATTAGTTAGCAGTTAATAACTAAGCACTGAAGACTGCTGACTGATGACTAGCTTTGTCTGCCGCCCTTGCCGCGTTTGGAAGCTTTGCGGCGGCGCCGGACTATTAAAGCGTCGCTGCGCTTGTTTTTGCGTCGAGTTTTTGCACCCAATGCTGGTTTACCCCAAGGAGTGACAGGCCCCGGACGTCCGATGGGAGCTCTGCCTTCGCCACCGCCGTGCGGGTGGTCTACCGGGTTCATGACGCTACCGCGAACGGTGGGTCTGCGACCTTTCCAGCGGGTGCGGCCGGCTTTACCCAAGCTGATGTTTCTGGCGTCTGTGTTGCCGACTTGACCGATGGTGGCGTAGCAGTCGGCGCGGACTTTGCGCTGTTCGCCGGATGGCAGTTTGAGGGTGACGTAGCTACCTTCTTTTGCCATTAGCTGAGCGCTGGAGCCGGCGGAGCGAACGATTTGTCCGCCTTTTCCGGGTACTAGCTCGACGTTGTGGATGCTTGTACCGAGGGGAATGTTCTTCAGGGGGAGGGCGTTACCGATTTCGATCGGCGCGTCTGGGCCTGAGACAATTACTGTACCGACGTTTAAGTTGAGCGGGTGCAGGATGTACCGTTTTTCGCCGTCTTTGTAGAACAGGAGGGCGATGCGGGCGTTGCGATTGGGGTCATATTCGATCGCCTTGACGGTAGCGGGAATGCTGTGTTTGTCGCGGCGGAAGTCAATGTCTCTATACAGCCGTTTGTGACCGCCTCCCCGGTGGCGACAGGTAATGACGCCTCGGTTGTTGCGGCCTTGTTTGGTGTGCTTGTTGCTGGTTAGAGACTTTTCTGGCTCTGATCTGGTAATTTCAGCAAAGTCCGAGACGGTTTGTTCTCGGGTGCTGGAGGTATAAGGTCGGTAAGAACGGATGCCCATAATCGATCTATTTTAGATTTTGGATTTTGGATTTTGGATTTGACGTTTATCGATTTTAGATTTTAGGTTGAAGATTGGCGATATTTGGTTAACTTACGAGTTTTCTGGTTCGATAATTTCCACCAGTTAACCGCAATTTAAAATCTAAAATCTAAAATCTAAAATCCAAAATCGTCTAGACTTCTGGGAATAGGAGTTTGCGGATCGAGTCTCCGTCGGTCAGAGTTACGGTTGCTCGCTTGTAACAAGGTTTAAAGCCGACGAATTTGCCAACTCGACGCTTTTTGCGCGGCGGGTTTTGGGTGTTGACGCCGATGACTTTGACCTTAAATAGTTCTTCGATTGCAGCTTTGATTTGAGGCTTCGTCGCTTTGGGAGCTACGTCGAATGTGAATTGATTTAATTCCATCATTCGGGTAGCTTTCTCGGTGAGAATCGGACGCTGGATCAAATCTGCGTAGTCGCGGGGGTCGATTTTACTCACCGTAAATCTCCTGAATTTTAGCTATGGCTGTAGATGTGACGATAATTTTGTCAGCCGCGAGAACGTCGTAAACATTCAGGGAGGTTGCCAAGATGACGTTTACTAATTCGATGTTGCGTCCGGATAAGTAGACGTTTGGTTGCGGTTCTGGCAAGATTAACAGAACTTTTGTATCGGGTTCGATGCCCCAGCGGGCGATCGCACTCAGCAATTCTTTGCTTTTCGGTCTCGGAAATTGCTCTGCAAATTCTTCAACCACAATGATGTCTTCGGTGCGACTTTGGAATGCTGTCCGCAAAGCGAGACGGCGTTCCTTTTTGTTCATTTTGACTTCAAAGTCTCTCGGTTTTGGCCCGAAGATGACACCGCCGCCCCGCCACAGCGGAGAACGGATAGAACCTGCTCTGGCTCGACCCGTGCCTTTTTGACGCCAGGGTTTGCGGCCACCGCCTCTGACTTCCGATCGAGTTTTGGTGCAAGCATTTCCTTGACGGGCATTATTTAGTTGCCTCGTCAATGCTCTGTGAACGATGTGAGACGCATTTTCTTCTTTGGCTACGCGCAGTTCTAAAGTTGTTTCTCCAACTTCTTCGCCTTGCCAATTTCGCACTACACAATTAACCATATCTTTTGTCCTTTGTCTGTTGTTAGTTGTCTGTTGTTAGTTGTCTGTTGTCTGTTGTCTGTCGTCTGTTGTCTGTTTTCAGGTCTTAGTTTTGGGTTCTTAGTTTTCAGCTTTTAGTTCTTAGTTATTGCTTGCTACTAACGACCAACCACTATCTACTGACTGCTGACTACTGACTAATGACTACTGACTAACGTCCTACTTTTTTCTCAGGCACAACATTGACTAAGGCGCCAGCTTTGCCGGGAACTGCTCCCTTAATTAGCAGCAAATTCTGCTCTGTATCCACCCGGACAATTGTTAGTTTGCGGACGGTGACTTGAACGTTGCCCATACGTCCTGCCATTCTTTTCCCAGGATAAACGCGACCGGGAGTAGTTCCAGGTCCGATCGATCCAGGCTCGCGGTGGTTCTTGGAACCGTGAGACATGGGGCCTCGTTTAAAGTTGTGGCGCTTTTGAAAACCTGCAAAACCTTTACCGATGCTTGTACCGATGACATCTACTATTTGTCCCGGTGTAAAGGTATCTGCTTTTAGTTGTTGACCTAATTCAAATGAACTGGTGTCTTCCAATCGGTATTCCTGCAAGTGGCGCAATGGATTCGCCCCCGACTTGGCAAGGTGTCCTAGTTCTGGCTTGTTGAGAGCCTTTGGTTTGACTTCGTTGTATCCAACTTGAACGGCACCGTAGCCGTCAGTTTGTTTGGTTTTGATTTGAGTTACTGTACAAGGCCCTGCTTGTATGACGGTGACGGGGATGGCTCTCCCTTGGTCGTCAAACACTTGAGTCATGCCTAGTTTAGTGCCAAGAATGCCTACAGACACGGATTTTCTTCCTTTTATTTACGCAAGAGGTTTCGGATTGCGAAATTTACGTCAATCCGCTTGCTCTTGTGCAGAAACATTTATTTCAGTGTTCCTGCAATTAACTGTTATCAACCAACAGCCTTCCTCGGTGTTTAAAATTTGAGTTTTAAATTTGGGAGCGAGCTTGTGGAAGTCTTGCAAGGGTTGAGATTCGCGGCTTTTTACCGGCTTTATCTCCGAGTTTTGTCTCGGTCTTGCTTGTTTGCGCCAGGACTTGAGCAGCAAACTACTCAGTATCCTTTACGGCGACAATTCACAATAGTACATGAAGTGTTTGGCGTTTGTCAAGGCCGGGATGAGAATTTTTCGGCTCAACTTTAGGATTTATAATATTTCCAGCTCGCAAGCAGCGATCGACCAAATTTTGATACAGCAGGAAACACAAATTTATGGGACTGATTACGACGGGATCTGATCTGATTCGGGATTTGGAAAAGTCGGGGTCGCTGGCCCTGTACGTTCCTTTAGAAGGAGGATTTGAGGGGCGCTACCTCCGCAGGCTGAGGGCTGCGGGCTACGGTGGGTACACGATTTCGGCGCGGGGTTTGGGTGATTTGGCGATGTATTTGACGGGGATTCACGGGGTGCGGCCGCCGCATTTGGGCAAGAAAACTACTGGCAATGAAGCGGCTGTGGGTTATACGTACTACGTGCCGCCGATGTTGCAAACTCAATTAGACAATTTGCCACCTAAAGCAAAAGGACTGGTGCTGTGGATTATTGAAGGGCAGATTTTGTCGAGTCAGGAGATTGAGTATTTGACTGTTTTGCCGACGTTAGAACCGCGAGTTAAAATAGCAGTTGAGATGGGGGGCGATCGAGCTTTTAGCTGGAAGCCACTTAAAGATGCTTTAGTTGCAGCTTAAATTCCGGTATTTGCGATCGCAAATCAACTAAAAAACGCAGCGAGCAACTAAAGCTCAACAGCTTCTGCTCGCTGGTTTTGATATTTTTGGGAACTACTTAATTAACAGGAAAAATCTTATGCTTCAGAACCGCGATTATACCATCATTATTGACAAAAGCGGCAGTATGTACACCAAAGACCAGATGGGCGGTAAAAGTCGGTGGGCGCTCATGCAAGAATCGACGATCGCATTGGCTAATAAATGCGAAGAACTCGATCCTGATGGCATAACAGTTTATGTGTTTTCCGGTCGCTTCAAGCGCTACGATAACGTAACAGCAGCTAAAGTCGTGCAAATTTTCCAAGAAAACGAACCTTCGGGAACTACGAATTTAGCTGCTGTTCTGCAAGACGCCCTGAACAGTTATTTTCAGCGCAAAGCATCCGGTAAGACCAAGCAAAATGGGGAAACATTATTAGTGGTGACGGACGGGGAACCTGACGATCGCAAAGAAGTGATGAAAACCATTATAGAGGCTTCGCGGAAGCTCGATCGAGATGAAGAGCTGGCGATTTCTTTCATTCAAGTAGGGAATGCGCCGGAAGCTACTAAGTTTCTCAAGATATTGGATGACGAACTGCAAAGCGCCGGGGCTAAATTCGATATCGTTGATACTGTCACCGAAAAACGAGACGGAAGCCCCTGGCTTTTAGACATGGGGAGGAAGTCGGTAGCGGTTTCAACCGCCTTCAAT
>NZ_JAUBOV010000080.1:33159-36572 GCF_036700405.1 Microcoleus sp. T3_D1 | reverse complement strand
TCCTTTTTGGACGGGCGGGACGCCCATCCCACAATAACAATTAAAATTGTAAGTTATTTAATTCGCGATCCTAAGTAGAATTGACGGATTTTTCTCAGAGAGGATCTTAGAGATATAGCAATCCTCGCATCATTTGTGAATTTCTTACTTTTTCCCCCCCGGTTCGGGGAGGGTTGGGGTGGAGTAAAAAATTTACGACTTCTGCAAGGATTGCTATATAAGGGTTATTTAAGCCGACATGATAAGCTGTTGTGCATTGAGATGGGAATTATCGGGCGGGTTCTCCTGCCCACCCCACAATAGTTTCAAGAAACAAGATTGTAAAAATTCGATTCGCGTCAGCTTATTAACTGTTAACAGTCAACTACTTAATCTTATTCACATAGCCCCACAAACTGTAATCGCGACTCAGCCAACCCCGGAAAAAAGCCATCTGACTCGGATCTTCTTGCACCCTTTTGTAGCGGTAAATAATCCGTTCGTTAATCATTTGCAACGCCGTATTTTTGTTGTTTGCCCCTTTCAGCGCTTCCTTGGTGCGGGCATCAAAAACTCCCGTTTGCGGCAATCCTAACGCTTGCTGAAGAAAGGTAATAGAGTTATTAATACCGAAATTAACGGCGGTGTCAAACATGACGATCGCCAAAGCCGGCTGCATCGTGCCGGAGAGGCTGGAATCCCAGTAATATTTATAAATTTCTAGGAGCTCTGCTTCCGACATCTGTGTCACGTCGAGGGGCGGAAGCCCACGACTGTAGCGGTAGGCGTTGTATTCCGTTTGCAAGACGCCCCGATAAGTTCTGCCGCCCTTATCGGCAGGGTGATTGCTGAATCCACCCTCAAAATATAGGGTGAAATAAAGAGCAGTTTGAAATAATTTCTGCCGAAAGCTGGCTGTCTGCTGCTGCTGTGCGAAAGTCTTTTGGGCAAAGGGTAAGGGGATTGCTAAGGTTAACAAGAGTATCCCCAGCAGGAGGTTTGGTTTCCACTTGATGTTATGTTGGCGCTGTGTCGCTTGCTTGTCGCTCATAAATTCTCTGTGACGATCGCCCGTAGTTCCGCTAAAACTGCTACTCTGCAAAATAATATAGATTCAACCTTTAACTTGATAGCACAGATAGGCCGCCAAATGAATTCCGATTTTCGCAACCAATCCGAAACACCCCAATTTGAAGATGCTGCATCGCTGACAGTGGTTGCAGAAACCTATTACTCTCAAGGCAATTTAGCAGCAGCCGTCGCTGCTTGTCGCCGAGCTCTGGAATTGCAACCGGATTGGGCGGCGGCTTACGTGACAATGGGCAATGTGCAGCAAGCAAGCGGCCAAATTGAGGAAGCGATGCGGTTTTATTCCGAGGCGATCGCCCTGAATCCGGATTTTGCTGAGGCTTATGCTAATTTGGGCAGTATGCTCTACAAACAAGGGCATTTGGTGGAGGCGGTTGTCAATTACGAAAAGGCGATCGAACTTAAACCAAATTTGGCTGCTGCTTACTGGAATTTGGCAGGCGCACTGAAACAGCAGGGGCAGCCGGATGCAGCGGTAGCATACGAGCAAAAAGCTCTCGAACTCAATCCCCACCTTGCTCAGGTAGATTTTCACTTAAATTTAGGAGATCAATTAGCGCAGCAAGGGAAGTTAGATGAGGCGGTGGCTGCATGGAAGCAGGCGATCGCATTCAAACCGGATTTAGCCGAAGCATACTGTCAAATTGGCCGAGTTTTTCGCCACCAGGGTCAATTTAAAGACGCAATACCGAACCTTCAAAAAGCCCTAGAAATTAAACCCGATTTTATTTCTGCCCACCAACATTTGTGCGACATCCTCAGAGATACTAGCAATTTTGCTGCCGCGCGGCAAGCCGTGCACCAATACAGCCAAATGTGTGCCGAAACCGATCCCATTATGACCGCGATTTACTTCATCAGCACCTATCAAGTGTCGGGATTAAATCAAATTGCGGGCGATCGATTTTTAGAACTAGAGTCGTACTTGCAGCAAAACTTAGAAACCGCTAGCCCGGTGGAAATTAAATCGCTTTATGCAAACTTGTTATTCAGCACGCCCTATTTGCGAGATGACTTGGCAGCCAACTCAAAACTTTACAGATTAATTTCCCAAAAGTATATCGACCAATGTATTAAACCTAATTTTTCTCAACCCGCAAATTACAGTTTCAAACCAAGTTCCCCATCCAGCAAGTTAAAAATCGGCTTTTTGTCCAATCACTTTAGCCGGCATTCTGTAGGTTGGTGCAGCGCGGACATCATTCGCGAATTGTCCGACATCACACCCCATGTGTATTTGTACGCTTCAGAAAAAATTATTCCTGACGATCGTACTAAGCAATTTGAAAGTTTTGGCAAAATGACTTTTCCGACAACCTACCCGAACGGACTTGCCAATTCTGCCGAAATTATCGACAAAATTCAGCAAGATGAATTGGACGTTTTAGTTGATTTAGATTCCCTCAGCGTACCAGTTCACGCTGACATTCTCTACCAAAAACCCGCACCAGTTTGTGTGTCTTGGCTGGGATTTGACGCCCCTTACATATCGCCGGAAAATTACTTTCTTACAGACAGGCACTCGCACCCAGCAGACCGGGAAAAACATTATGACGAGCAGCTAATTAGGATGCCTGATTCCTTTGTAGCGGTGTCGGGTTTTCAGAGATATGGAGTCGATCCCGTTGCATTGAGAAAATCGCATCGGATCGGCTTGGATCAGATAGTTTACCTGTGCCTCAGTCCCGGTAGAAAATTTAATCGCGAGTTGGTAAAAGCACAAATTGCGATTCTCAAAGAAGTGCCGAACAGTATCTTAATTCACAAAGCTTTAGGCGATGCAGCAGTGTTTGAGGGTGCGTATCACCAAGCTTGCGAAGCTGAGAAAGTGAGCAAGCACCGAATTAAGTTTTTGCCGAGGTTTGCTACTGAGGAAGAACACAGAATTATCTATTTGCTGGCAGATGTTTTGTTAGATTCTTATCCTTACAACGGAGGAACTCAAACTTTAGAGGCTTTGTGGTCTAATTTGCCGGTGGTGACTCGCACAGGAGAGCAATTTTTGTCGAGAATTGGTTATTCGTTTTTGCAGACTTTAGGAATTGAAACAGGCGTGGCTTTGTCTTGGTCGGAATATGTGGAAGTGGGTGTAAAATTGGGCAAAGAGCGTGAATTGAGAAATGCCATTAAAGCACAGTTGGTTAAATCTAAAGATCCAGCCAATTTGTCGCCGCTGTGGAATCCGAAAAAGTTTGCTGGTGATATGTATGCGGTGTTGGAAAAATTGTGTAAAATAGGATAAATTAAGCGGTAAGGTGCGCATTGCGCACCGGTGCGCATTGCGCACCCTACACATACAGATTCTGCGTAAGTGCTGTTCAAAAAAATGCAACTTTAGGCAAGCT
>NZ_JAUBOV010000080.1:0-33059 GCF_036700405.1 Microcoleus sp. T3_D1 | reverse complement strand
CCAAACCAGCGGGTTCGCGTGCCCAACCCCTACTCCCCACAAGAGTTTAAATCAAAATAATTAAGCGGTAAGGTGCGGATTGCGCACCCTACACATACAGATTCTGCGTAAGTCCTGTTACAATAAAATGCAACTGCGGTAAGGTGCGGATTGCGCACCCTACACATACAGATTCTGCGTAAGTGCTGTTCAAAAAAATGCAACTTTAGGCAAGCTCCAAACCAGCGGGTTCGCGTGCCCAACCCCTACTCCCCACAAGAGTTTAAATCAAAATAATTAAGCGGTAAGGTGCGCATTGCGCACCCTACATATACAGGCTCTCAACCCATATCGAAGCAGTCATTCATAATCTAAAATCTCAAATCTAAAATGGTATGACTTCAACACTGCCAACTATTAAGTTTTTGAAACAGCCGACTTCGGAAGCTTGGGTGCAACAGGCGATCGCCCATTTGGATACAATCTTATTAGACCATTCTCACTGCGAGCGGAAAGCGGCGGGAGTAGCGTTAAATTTAATGTTTCGCTACCCAGCCCGGGAAAAATTGGTGAGGATGCTAACGGCGATCGCCCGCGAAGAATTAGAGCATTTCGAGCAAGTCAACCAGCGGTTAGAAAAGCGCGGCATTGCTTTGGCCCCTTTGGCTGCACCTCCCTATGGTGCTGGTTTGTCCGCCCAAATTCGCAAGCAGGAACCGGAGAGACTTTTGGATTCTTTGTTGGTTTCTGGTTTGATAGAAGCGCGCAGTCACGAACGGTTGGGGCTGCTGGGCGATCGCTGTCCCGACGCGGAATTGGCTAAGTTTTACCGCAGTTTGATGGCTTCGGAGGCGCGCCATTACGGTGTATATTGGATTTTGGCAACAACTTATTTCGATCGCACTCTTGTGATTGACAGGCTGGAGGAATTATCATTAGTAGAGAGCGAGTTGCTGGCAATTCTTCATCCCGAACCAAGAATTCACAGTTAAAAGCTAGGTGCATTTAAAAACTGTAAAACAAAAAAAATTAGTAAGTTTACAGTTGCTAAGGTCAAAAAATAAATATACGTTGCAACAACCAATGAAAACCCAACATCTGGATTTTTTAATTCGTTCCTGGGAAACGCGCGATCGCGCTGAGGCTTTCTATTTAATTAGGGATGTTTTAGCAGAATACGGTTTAAAATGCGAACCTCACGGGGCCGATCGAGATGTCTATGATGTAGAACTACATTATCATAATCAAGGCGGTGAATTTTGGGTAGTTGAACGGCAGGATAAAATAGTCGGTACGGCGGCTTACTATCCGATTGAGCGCGGAAATAATGCTGTGGAAATTCGCAAAATGTATATTTTGCCAGCAGCAAGAGGACAGGGTTTGGGGAAATTTTTACTGCAAGAATTGGAAAGTAAAATTATAGCTCGCGGCTTTGATGAAATTTGGATAGAAACGGCCAGCATTCTCAAAGAAGCTGTGAAAATGTACGAAAATAGGGGATATATACCGACAACTGGTGTGGAGACGCCAAGGTGCGATCGGGTTTACGTAAAATATCTAGATATAAAAAATCTCTAATAAGGTTTGTGTAAACAAGGATTAATTTACTCAGTTTCAATCAACTGTTGATTGAAACTGAGTAAATTAATCTAGGAGGAAAACAAATGACTATCCCCACAGAAAACTCTCACTCTCAAAATCATGCTACCCACAAATTGCTAGACGGCCCTAAAGACGCTAGATTTGTTCAGACAGTGCGGGGCATTTTAAATCCTCTGTATTATTTAGATAGTAATTATCAACGCTACGGCGACCTTTTTACCAGCGAATTCAGCAACTTTCCGCCCCAAGTAATTGTTAGCAATCCTCAAGCTATTCAAGAAATTTTTACATCCGATTCCAAACTCTTTGAATCCAGTACGGGAAACCAGATAACGCTACCTTTAGTAGGCTCGAATTCGTTATTGTTGTTAGATGGCGATCGACATTTGCAGCAGCGCAAACTTTTAATGCCACCTTTTCACGGTGAACGGATGAAAGCTTACGGACAAATCATCCGCGATACAACCGAAAAAGTAATTAATAATTGGACTCCTGGTAAGTCGGTTATCGCGCAATCAACTATGCAGGAAATTTCCTTGGAAGTAATTTTGCACACGATTTTCGGGCTGAGCGAAGGAGAACGCTACCAGCAAATTCAGCAACTAATGATTAATATGTTCAGCCTGTTTAGCAATCCATTAAGCGCTACCTTTTTGTTTATCAAGTCGTTGCAAAAAGATTTAGGTGCTTGGAGTCCTTGGGGAGGATTTCTGCGACAAAGACAGCGTTTAGATGAACTGCTTTATCAAGAAATTCGCGAGCGCAAAACTCAGTCTGAACCATTGGGGGAAGACATCCTGAGCTTGTTAATTTCCGCTCGTGACGAAGCAGGAAAGCCGATGAGCGACGTTGAATTGCGGGATGAATTAATGACAATCTTATTCGCAGGTCACGAAACTACAGCCACAGCTTTAGCCTGGGCTTTGTATTGGATTCACTACATCCCAGAAGTCCGTGAAAAACTGCTGCAAGAGCTCAATTCTCTTGATGTCGAAAATTGCGAGCCGACGGAAATAAGTAAACTCCCGTATTTGAATGCTGTCTGTTGCGAAACGCTGCGGATTTATCCGATCCTATTTTTTGCATTTCCGCGCCTTCTGCAAGCTCCGATGCAGTTAATGGGTTATAATATTCCCAAAGGAATGGTACTTTCTACCTGCATTTATTTGGTTCACCACCGACCGGATATTTACCCGGAACCAAAACGTTTTAAACCCGAACGTTTTCTAGAAAGGCAATTTTCGCCTTACGAATATTTGCCGTTTGGAGGAGGGAACCGCCGCTGTATTGGGGCGGCATTTGCCATGTTTGAAATGAAGTTAGTATTGGCGAAAGTGCTGTCACGATACTCTTTAGAACTTGCAGAAAATCGTCCGGTTTTGCCAGTACGCCGCGGTTTGACAATGGCACCCGCTGGTGGTGTGCCTCTCGTGGTAAAGGGTCGGATTTGAATCTTATCAAATCCGGTCGATCGAGCGGAGATGATATGATACCAATGCAACGGGTTTTAATTTATTTTTTGCTGCAGAGGAATCTCGATCGCAAATTCGGAACCTTCTCCCAATACAGAAATGCAAGAAAGCTTGCCGCCGTGTTTTTCTACTATAATAGAGTGCGAAATAGCCAATCCTAGGCCAGTTCCTTTGCCAATGGGTTTAGTAGTGAAAAACGGGTCAAACAACCGCTTTTTCACATCTTCGCTCATCCCAGGGCCGCTGTCAGCTATCCATATGGCAACGCTGTTATTGTCGGTTACTTGGGTGCGAATCGTAATTGCGAGATTTTTGGCGGTGCGATCGGATTTCTTCATCTCCATTTCCAATGCGTCTAGCGCATTGCTCAACAAATTCATAAATACTTGATTTAACTGACCGGGATAACATTCAACTAAAGGCAAATTACCGTATTCTTTAATCACATTAATTGTCGGGTGATCGGCTTTATGTTTGAGGCGGTTTTGCAAAATCAGCAGCGTGCTTTCAATGCCTTCGTGAATGTCAACTTGTTTCTTTTCGGCTTCGTCAAGTCTTGAAAAAGTTCGCAGGCTCAAAACTATGTCGCGGATGCGATCGGCTCCGAATTTCATAGAGGCTAAAATTTTCGGTAAATCTTCAATAAGATAATCAATTTCAAAGTCTTCCCTTGCCTCTACAATTCTGGCGCTCGGCTGCGGGTATTCCTTCTGGTAAAGTTGCAGCATTTTTAGCAAGTTTTGAGTGTATTCACTGGTGTAGCTGAGATTCCCATAGATAAAATTAACCGGGTTGTTAATTTCGTGGGCTACGCCTGCTACTAACTGGCCCAAACTCGACATTTTTTCACTTTGAATTAATTGAGTTTGGGTGCGTTGGAGTTCGTGCAAAGTTTGTTCTAGCTGTTGAGTTTGAGCTTGAGCTAATCGGGCCGCTGTGCGCGTTTGGGTGTAAAGTTCGGCGTGGTCGATCGCGATCGCAATTTGAGCGACCACCGCTTGCATCAGTTCGACTTCCGATTCGCTCCAATTTCGCATCGACATAGCCTGATAGCAGGTAATCACCCCAATATCGCCTGCGGCAGTATGAATTGGCAGCGACAGCACTGAGTTAAAATTTGAAGCCTGGAAAAGTTCGCGCAATTCTACATCTTCAAAAGTGCTGACATCATCAATTCGCAGAATTGCTCGCCGCAAAATCTGTCGCACTGCGAGACTAGATTTGTCGTCTACAGGATAAGTGCCAAGCATACTCGGCAAATCTGCATTCTTCGCTTCGTAAGTTACTTCCCAAAGGGGAGGATTGGTGTTGGGGCGATACCAAGTGAAGATGCACCAATCTAGGTGCATCAGATTGCGAATTTCTTGAACGGCGGTTTCTACAATTGTGTCTAAATCTAAAGAAGTGCGGATTTGGTTGGCAATTTGATTGAGCAGTAATTCTCGCTGAGCTTGTTGTCTGAGCGCTTCTTCCGATCGCACTAAAGTTTCTTCGGCAAGTTTGCGATCGGTTAAATCTTGGATCACTCCTTGGATAATTTTTTCATTTCCCACCTCGATGACTGTCAGCACCACTTCTGCGGGAAAATCAGTACCGTCTAAGCGCTGATGAACCCAATCAAAACGGTGCTTTCCCCGCTCAAAGGCGATCGCCATCATTTCGTCAGCCATGCTCAAAGAATCTTTGCCGTTGGGTTGGAAAGGAGGCGAGAGTGTGCCAGGGTTTTGGCCGTACAACTCTTGCGGGGTAGTGCAGCCGAATAGTTTTAGGGTGGCTGTGTTGGCATCGGTGATGGCATTGTCACATAACATAAAAACAGGCAAACTGGTTAATTCGTAGAGCGATCGAAATTTGGCTTCCGACTGCTGCAATGCGGCTTCTGTTTGCTTGCGATCGGTAATGTCGGCAACCATTGCCAAAGCGCCCACATAGCGTCCCTGTTTGTCTGCCAAGGAATTAGTAGAAAGCATCGCCCACAAGTCGCTGCCGTCTCGGCGACGGAACTTAAAATCGAGCTGTTCGCGAATTTGTTCACGGCGGCGTTTGAGACTGGCTTGTGCGATCGCCATGCCTTCTGCGTCCATGAAAGCAAATAGCGACTGTCCGATCATTTCCTCTGGAGTGCAGCCGAGCATATCGGCCATTTTTTGGTTGACAAAAGTAGTTTTACCATCCGTATCTA
Organism: Microcoleus sp. T3_D1; assembly: GCF_036700405.1. NCBI lineage: Bacteria > Bacillati > Cyanobacteriota > Cyanophyceae > Oscillatoriales > Microcoleaceae > Microcoleus > Microcoleus sp. T3_D1. Next base: position 27,824 of record NZ_JAUBOV010000080.1, on the reverse strand, counting down.
TCATCCAAATTCCTTCGTCTGCTGTCTCGACAATGCACCTGTATTTGTCCTCGCTTTCCCGGAGCGCTTCTTCTGCTAATTGGCGAGCCGTAATGTTTTGAGTCATTAGCAATCCGCCGATAATTTCTTGCCGTTCGTTTCTGACTGGCAAAGTATAACCGAGGTAGATGCGATCGCTGTAAATAAATTCTGTAACAACTGTTTCTCCTGCCAGTGCCGCCAGATAATTTGGCTCGACAGCAGCGCAAAAATCTGGCTCGAATACTTCCCAGATTGTCTTGCCTTCCATCAATTCTTTGGAAAGCCCCACGGCGGCTAATTCTGTACCTTCTACCAGCGTGTAACGCATTTCTGGATCGAACAACATCACCGCGCCGTTAGGAAAGTTGCTTGCCATAGTGCGGTAAAGCTGTTCGCTTTTTTGCAGCGCAGCTTCTGCTTGTTTGCGATCGCTAATGTCAATTACAACTGCACCGATGCCGATCGCCTCCTCATCTTTGTCGAGCAGGGGAAAATAAGAGCCTGTCAGGTGTCGAACAAAGCCAGGCGTTCTGGGATTGTCACCACTCATCTCCATGTTAATTAAGGGTTGTTTTGTCCTCAAAATTTGTTCGTACAAAGGCTCTATTATTGGAGCGATATTCGGCAATATATCGCGTACAGTCTTGCCAATGTGTTCGGCTGGACTCAAGCAATTTATTTCTGCTAGAAATTGATTAATTTGCACGTACCGCAGTTGCGAGTCCAAAATGCAAAGCCCCGCAGGCGCATCCTTCAAAAAGGCATCAAATAGTGCTTGTCTTTGTGCTAATTCTTGTTCTAAAGCTTTGCAAATGCTGAGATCAGTTAAAGAGCCAATCATCCCCATAACTTTTCCCGTTTGGTCTTTCAATAGCGAGAGCATCAGGTGCGAGGAAAATTTTTCTCCCGATTTACGGCGTGTGATAACTTCTATTTCATGCTCGCCTTTTTCTTGTAGCGGTTTGATGACTTGATCTAACAAAAATTCGTGCTGTTCGGGCGGGTAAATTAAAGAAACGTGCTGTCCGATAGCCTCAGTTGCTTCATAGCCGTATAACTTTTGGCAGGCTTGATTCCAAATGGTAATCGAGCCGTCCATATCTGTAGCAATCACCGACTCGTGAAATTGGTCTATAATTTGACTTTGGAGACGCAATTTTTCTTGAGCCTGTTCCAGTTCGGCGATTTTTTCTTCGAGTAGTTTCTGAGTTTTTTCCAGTTCGGCAGTCTGCTTTGCCAGCAATTTTTCTAGATGTGAATTGCTGTGCGGCGGTGCTGATTCCAGCGGGGCGCTATTTTGATCCCGATTATTAAAGATTTCTTCAACGCTTAGCCAAATCGCGCACTGTCCCTCTGTTTCAATTGCCCGCTCGGAAACTCGCACGGGTACGAGATGCTGGTTTTTATGTTTGTATGCTGCTTCGCACAGGTGCGCGTGGCTATTTTTTGCTTGACATTCTAGATATTTTTCTGGGCGCGCGCACTGTGTTTGCTGAATTTCCCAATAGTTGAGGTGGAGAGTTTCTGCAACTGTGCGGCCGATAATATTTGCAAAAGCTGGATTTACGTCGATAAAAGTCCCGTCCGTCCGGCACAATGCCAGCCCGATCGGGCACAGTTCTAACAATGGGCGGTTGCAGCGAGCGCGCTTGGCTTTTCCTAACTGGCTTTGCATCTGACCTAGCGGGACTTGGGTGATTTAATTATATCTTTATTATCTTGTTTATTGTTGTGAGTTTTATCCTTGATTAAGGAAGAGAGAAGAAGGAAGAAGGAAGACTTCCTTCTTCCTTCTATTAATCGCGGGCGATACCTTCGGAGCGGGCGGCCAACTGCACTGCACCGGCGACAGCAATGGCAACTCTTTCGTCAAAAACAGACGGTATAATGTGTTCTTTGTCAAGCTGAGAAGGACTGACTAAAGAGGCGATCGCGTATGCTGCCTCTAAATACATACTGGGCGTAATCGTGGTCGCTTTGCAGTCCAAAGCACCTCGAAATATCCCCGGAAATGCCAAAACATTGTTAATTTGATTCGGGTAATCGCTGCGTCCGGTTGCTATGATCGCCGCATCTTCCATAATTAATTCGGGCTGAATTTCAGGAATGGGATTTGCCATTGCAAAAACAATGGGATTCTCGGCCATCGAACGCACCATCGAGCGGGTGACTACGCCGGGGGCGCTGACTCCTAAAAATACATCGGCACCGGCGATCGCATCTTCCAAAGTACCGCTCGAAGCCACAGCAAATTCTAGTTTTTCTGGGTTCATATCCGTGCGGTCTTGGGAGAGGACGCCTTTGGAGTCGCACATGATGATGTTTTGGGCACCTGCTTTACGCAGCAAGCGGGCGATCGCGACTCCGGCCGCACCGGCTCCGTTAATCACTATACACACTTCTGCGATGGTTTTTTTGACGATTTTCAAGGCATTAATTAATGCTGCCAAACTGACAATCGCAGTCCCGTGCTGGTCGTCGTGAAAAATCGGAATATCTAAGGTTTCCCGCAATCTTGCTTCGATTTCAAAGCAGCGGGGAGAAGAAATATCTTCAAGGTTAACGCCGCCAAAAACCGGGGCGATATTCTGCACTGTGCGAATAATTTCCTCAGTATCTTGGGTATTCAAACAGATAGGAAAGGCGTCAATACCTGCAAATTCTTTAAATAGCATGGCTTTGCCTTCCATGACTGGCAGTGCGGCGGCAGGGCCGAGGTTTCCCAGTCCCAAAACTGCGCTACCGTCGGTAACAATGGCAACAGTATTTTGTTTGATTGTGAGGTTATAAACTTGTTGCGGGTCATTGGCGATCGCAGTGCAGATGCGGCCGACTCCAGGGGTGTATGCCATTGCCAAATCTGACTGGCGTTTGAGGGAAATTTTGCTAACTACGCTGATTTTTCCGCCGCGGTGCAAGTTGAAAGTGCGATCGTACACGTCGATCACTCTGATATCCGCCAGCGCTTTCACTGCTTGCACTATTTCTTCATTGTGTTCGAGGCTGGAGGCATCGACGGTGATATCGCGAACGGTAGTGGCGCGGGTTTGCTCGATCAAGTCGATTTGGCCGAAGTTGCCGCCTACAGATGCGATCGCGCTGGTGACTCGTGCCAGCATTCCCGGCTGGTTCGGCAGAGCAACCCGAATTGTTAAACTAAAGCTGGGGTTCGGTGTCAGTTTTACCATGATGTCTTGATTTCCGATTTGAGAATTTCAATCTTAGATTTTATCGCCAATGTTAGGCATAAAATTTAATAATTTAAATTTTCAACTGAAATTTTTAACAAATTCTATGAGCCTGTGGTGCGATCGCTCTGCACTGCCAGGGGTGTCGCTGGGAAACTGCTCTTTTTGTGAGTAAAGCTTTGCTCTGTTTCTAGCTGGTGACCAGGAATTTCTTGATGGTACCCGCCACGTGATTTATCCGTAGAATCAATCCAAAATCTAAAATCTAAAATCCTCAAGCCCCCGCATTTATCCGTAAGGTCAATCTAAAATCTAAAATCTAAAATCTAAAATCGATTGACTCTCCCACAAACAGCCTATTTTCTGTCAATTTCCCAGCGAACCGCGAATATGAAGCGCGGGGGTAGAAACCGGGTTTCTGAGGTGAACCTGCGGAACTCTTATCTATTTTTGAGAATATTTCTGCTTATTCTGAACATCAGCCGATATTCGCAAAAATCTATTTTCCAGCCATACCGCCTAATTCCTGCTGCTGTCTTTTGAAGCGAGACACCCAGGAGAGTTGATGCGGCTTTTTGGTGGCCTTTATTGGAAATGTAAAAAGTAGATGCACGGCTGTTTGAGCCGGCAGGTAAAAATCTGAGCGACTGACAAGCGGGCCTTTGATATATATTTTGTCTGGTTTAACACTTGCCAAAGATTGCGAGTGCAACCTTGCAAACGCTCTAAATTACCTGCACGCTTTGCCCGATAATTCCAGGGAGTGTAACTAACAGACAATCTACCCCGCGCCGGCACCGGCACAGCTTGGGCCGAACCGTGTTGAGTTGCTGGTTGCTAACTGTCAATTTTACCGATCGGCCGCAGCATCGGCCCATATAATTGTAAAGAATTTGCAAGCCAGACAATCCGGGGGAACTTTTTCTAAGTCTTGCAGATCGACCGGTTGCTCTCCCTCGCTGCCGGCGGGAAGTATGCACAGGGCAACTTGTCCGACTCCAGCCATGAGTTCGGCAACTCGCTCCAAAATACTGTCCATTTTGTCAATTAGTTGCTCTGCTGCATCGAGACTCGGCGCGATGATGAAAAAGGTTTTGACTCCATCGGGACAGGGAGCGAAGCCAAGGGTACACTCTCGTAATAGTGCTTGGGTGGAGAGACTGAAACCGTCGTAGAAGCGAGCGATTACTGCTTGATAAAAGACGTGGGTCAGAGAGCGATCGCCAAAAATTGGTTGAGATAACATAACTACTTCCTTTCGTAGGATTTTTGGGAGCATTGAAAAAATTTTAACATACCTTAATGTAAGCGATTTAACAAAATGATCTAGCGATCGAGATCATGGACTTGATGTGACATTTTTTAATTTGTGTAGCGATCGCAACTGTGATAAAATGTACTCTGTGCTATCACGGCCAATGCTTTTGATCGCATCAGTAGCTCAAAGCTAAGTACAAAATTTCCTACTAGGTGAGGAGAGGGGGAGAGGGCCAGAGGGAGATGGGCCGATGAAAATTACGTAAGTAGTCAGAGTATTATTGGCAAAAAGTGCTGAATCTAGAGTTTAAAATAAACATCCAATCAAAATATTAAAGATGAACTCGATCGCCCAACAGTTAAAAGCAAAATTTGAAAAAGCATTCACCGCTGCATTCGGCGAAAGTTATGCAGGTGCAGATCCGATGCTAGCCGCCGCCAGCAATCCCAACTTTGGGGACTTTCAGTGCAACGCGGCGATGAGTTTGGGGAAAAAGTTAGGAAAGCCCCCACGGGCGATCGCCTCGACAATCATCGAAAACCTAGATATTGCTGACATCTGCGAAACCCCAGAAATCGCCGGGCCAGGTTTTATCAATTTGAAGCTCAAACCGGCTTATTTGGAAGCGCAAATTAGTGCGATCGCCGGCGACTCGCGTTTGGGGATTGAACCTGCGAAAACGCCTCAGACAATCGCGATCGACTTTTCCAGTCCGAATATAGCCAAAGAAATGCACGTCGGACACTTGCGATCGACAATCATCGGAGATGCGATCGCCCGCACCCTCGAATTTCAAGGCCACGACGTACTCAGAATCAACCACATCGGCGACTGGGGCACCCAATTCGGAATGCTGATCGCATACTTGCGCGAAGTTCACCCCGAAGCCCTCACAACCGCTGACGCCCTAGATTTAGGCGATTTAGTCGCATTTTACCGCCAAGCAAAACAGCGCTTCGACGCAGACGAAACCTTCAAAGAAACCGCCCGCCAAGAAGTAGTAAAACTGCAAGCAGGCGCAGAAGACACCCGCCGCGCTTGGAAATTGCTGTGCGATCAATCGCGCCGCGAATTTCAAGTAATCTACGATTTGCTCGATATCAAATTAACCGAACGCGGCGAATCGTTTTACAATCCTCTATTGCCCGCCGTAGTCGAAGATTTAACCAATCTAGGTTTGCTAGTAGAAAGTGACGGCGCAAAGTGCGTTTTTGTAGACGGTTTCACCAATAAAGAAGGCGAACCACTGCCACTAATTGTCCAAAAAACCGACGGCGGCTACAACTACGCTACAACAGATTTAGCAGCAGTGCGCTACCGCATCCAAAAAGACAATGCAAAGCGCTTAATTTACGTCACAGATTCAGGACAAGCAAACCATTTTGCCCAAGTATTTGCAGTAGCCAGAAAAGCCAATTGGATTCCTGAAGATGTCGAAATTGTCCACATTCCCTTCGGTTTGGTATTGGGAGAAGACGGCAAAAAACTCAAAACTCGTTCTGGGGAAACGGTGCGGTTGCAGGATTTGTTAGATGAGGCGATCGTCCGCACGCGCCAAGATTTAGAAGAGAGATTAAAAGTCGAAGAAAGACAAGAAACTGAGGAATTCATTGCTAACGTATCTCGAACAGTTGGTTTGAGTGCCGTTAAGTATGCCGATTTAAGTCAAAATCGCGCCAGCAACTATATTTTCAGTTACGACAAAATGCTCGCATTGCAAGGAAATACCGCTCCTTATATGCTGTATGCTTATGTGCGCGTGCAGGGAATCCGCCGCAAAGGTGAGATTGATTTCGAGAATTTAGATGCTGGTGCGAAAGTAATCTTGCAGTCTGATGCAGAGTTGGTTTTAGCCAAACATTTATTGCAGTTGAGTGAAGTGATAAATGCGGTTGGGGGCGATTTGTTGCCGAATCGAATTTGTCAGTATTTGTTTGAATTGAGCCAAAAGTTCAATCAATTTTTTGAGCAATGTCCGGTTTTGAAAGCTGAGGAACCGTTGCGGACTTCGCGGCTAATTTTGTGCGATTTGACTGCAAGAACTTTGAAATTAGGTTTGGAGTTGTTGGGGATTAAAGTATTGGAAAGAATGTAAGCGGTAAGGTGTGCGGGGCGCGCACCCTACATTATTTAGTTGCGGTGCTCCGTGCGCTACATTATTTAGTTGCGGTGCGCCGAAGCGCACCCTACATTATTTAATTCGATCGCCCATTTCTCCAATTAAGTTTAGCGAATTATTTCCAACTTTCTAAGATGTCTTGAAACATCTTTTCAGCCATCGGGCTATCGTTGCGATCTCTCACAAAAATTTCCAAGTTGCGCGCGGATTTTAGTTAAGTTTAATATTTTTTTTACACAACTATTGCATCGGTAACAAACTTATAGTAAATTTACACTTTATCGGGGAATGCACAGCCATTACCTATTAATGCCTCCTCGATAAAAATTAAAAACATGAACGAAACAAAAGTTTTCGGAATGCCAGCAGAAAAAGGCCGCTGGTTGTTCGTTCCGCTGGGAATCACGGTCTTGCTTTGTCTGGGTACTGTTTATTCTTGGAGTATCTTTAGAAAGCCGCTAGAAAAGCAGCTCACTATCGGTGCAACGGATAGTTTATTGCCGTTTACCGTATTGTTAGTAGTTTTTGCCGTACTGATGCCAATTACCGGCTTTTTTATCGATCGATACGGTTCTCGCACCGTGACCGCAGTCGGCGGCGTCGTGACGGGAATCGGCTATATTTTATCGGCATTTGCACCTAATATTACTGTCCTGGTACTCACCTATGGAGTTATCGCCGGTGCCGGGGTGGGAATTGCTTACGGCGTACCGCTAGCAGTAGCAGCCAAGTGGTTTCCCGATAAAAAAGGATTGGCAGTTGGGCTAACAGTAATTGGGTTTGGTTTGTCGCCTTTAATTACCGCACCGATTGCCAAATATTTAATCGATACCTATCAAATAGCGCAAACATTTCTGATTTTAGGCATCGCTTTTACCGTCATTATTTTGGCAATTTCGACCGTTTTGAAAATGCCGCCAACTGGATGGACGCCTGCGGGATTTGCGGCCGCCCGATCGGGAACAGCGGTAAATAGCCAGAGCGCACCGATGATGAAATCTCCCGCATTTTACGGGCTGTGGGTGTGCTACACAATTGGCACGCTGGTGGGATTGGGCGCGATCGGAATTTCTTCTTCCGTGGCGCAGGAAATTATTAAATTAGACGCGGGAACGGCTGCGGCAACGGTTTCTCTGTTTGCCATATTTAACGGTATGGGGCGTCCGATGTTTGGTTGGATAACCGATCGATTTAAGCCAAAATATGCCGCAATCGCCAACTACATTCTCATCTTAATCGCATCGATTATGATGACTCAGGCGGGCGTTGGACAAGTCGCAACTTATATCATTGCGTTTTGTTTGTTCTGGCTGTCGTTAGGAGGATGGCTGGCGATCGCGCCCACGGCAACTTTAACTTTATTCGACCCCGCAGACTACGCGAAAAACTACGGCATTGTGTATACAGCCTACGGAGTTGGAGCGTTTTTCGGTACAATTGCTGCGGGGAAAATTCGCGATACTTTTGGCAGCTATACCAACGCTTTTTACATTACGGCAATTCTTGCGGTTGTTGGCATCATCACCGCCGTGTTTGCGCTGAAGGGATCGGTTAAAATTGCAGCCGAAGCCGATGTTTCTTAATCGGGACTGGCGCACCCCCGATCGCAGAAACCGGGTTTTTTAGGAAAATATGGGATTTGAGCCGTGAATATCGGTGAACAACCCGGTTTCTCGGCTTTTCCAATTTTCTAAGGAATGAGAATTAAATAACTTCCACAAGTTTGTGGGATGGGCGTCCCGCCCGTCCAAAAAGGACGGGCGGGACGCCCATCCCACAATAACAATTAAAATTGTAAGTTATTTAATTCGCGATCCTAAGATATCTTTAAACATCTTTACAGCAATTTGGCGATCGTTATCTCTGACAAAAATATCGTAATTGGGGCTTGAGTTAATTTCAATCAACCAATATGCTCCTTTTGTATCTAGCGCGATGTCAAGCCCCGCATAATTAATCGCAATTTCAGCAAAAACAGGTTTAACAAAATCTTCAATCTCAGAAATGAGAGTGGGGTTAATTATATGTTTAGCTTTTGCACCTTCCCAGTGCAGCGGGCTTAAATTCCCCGCAAATTTCGCCTGAGATTTGTCTTTCTCGTACAGCAAAACTAGCTTTTGTTTGCAGAATACAGCCCGATATTCGTGGGCAATTTCGATATATTCTTGAGCTAGCGCCACATAATCATAATCTTTGCTGTTGACGTTAAATATAATTTCTAGGGCTTCTTTAATTTGCTCTCTAGTTTCACACAAAAAAACATTGTTGCCACCAGCACCGCGATTTCTTTTGATAATCACCGGGAAAGCGAATTTTTTGTTCACTTCTAAAACTATTGATTCAATATCTGGGAAACTCAAATACTTTTTATACTTTTCCTCGCAGTGAGGCGAGACAAAACCGAGAGTTCTGGGAGTATTTATTTTGCCGTTTAATAGTTGATAAGTATATTCTTTGTCTTTAAAAATCTCTGCTACTGACGCGCTGTTAAATGGCGTCATGTAATTGACAAAATAATATTCTTCGCCGCCCTGTTTGAGTCTAATCAAGTTTTGAGAAGGATGCAGGATTTCATAAGATATCTTTAACTCTTGACAAGCTTCGAGAACGAGACTGATATTTGTCAGCATAATTTGAACAGTATAAATTTTTAGGACTTACGCGCCCTGACCTCAGAAACCCGGTTTCTTTGTCTATTTCTCCTGAGTAAATGCAAAACTCGTAGAAACCGGGTTTCTAGCCCCCATGCGTAAGCCCTGATTTTTTTCATTCACACTATACCACAGGAGGAAGCAATGAGCATAAATGGCGATCGCCTTACCTACTTACTGCTTTGTCCGATGTACTTTCTTCTGGCAAAACATAGAAATCAACATCGATTTCTGCATTCAGTTTAGCTGCCTGAGCGACAATATCTCGATCGAAATGTATGGCTGGTACACTGCCTCTTCGATAATAAATGACACAAGCAATCTCCGCAGCATAACACTTGCACAACTCAAGCAAAGGAACCCACCCGGGCTGAAGCTGTTCTAAAACCGAATTAATGTGTTCTTCTAAGTCAGCAGATTTTTCAATTTTAGAATACACGCTCCAACCATTTTCCTGATGCCGTCTAGTACCCCTAGGATTAATTAAGTCCCCTTTCCTCCAAGTTTCAGTTGGATTGATGCTTACCTTTACAGTCACTTCGTCTGGATCGCATTCCATTCCCGTCAACATAAAGTAAGAGTAAATTTCTGACTCCATCAGCCCGCTCCTCTTTGATTAATTAATTAAAAATCATTAATATTCAAATCCGTGAATTCACCGGCTCCAATACCACTCTTAGGTTTAACATAAATATTCCCTTCTGTGTCTTTGTAGAGGTCTCTTTTTGAAGCATTGCGTTTACCTTTGAGTAAATGAATGTTTTCACCCCCTCTCTGAAGCCTCTCGATTTCATCAATAGTCAGCAGCTTGTCTTGTCTCCAGTTTCGGTCTTCTTCACTATTCTCTAAATCTGTTTCCGTCATTCCTCACACCCCTAAAAAGTTGAGATTCGAGAATCTCTCTCAAATCTCAAATTCAATCAAATTCTATCCAAACAATCGCTGCTGCCCGTTTGCCGCATCTTTCCCGGCATAAATCTCGCGCGTTCCCTTGGGAATATAAATCCAATCGAATTCTTGCAAGCGGTTTGTTAAATTGGAAATGCTCACTCCCAACTCATCTCTCATTTTGTATAAATGCGACCACTTAGTTAAATCGCGTCCCTGTCTTTTTTCCTCCAAAATACACCGAGGCATCAACAAACAGCTTGCAAAATATTGCGCTTGCCATTCGATCGACAAAACCTTATTATCAGCACTCGCACCCCGACAAACAAACGGTTCCTCGACATCAGACGCCGTTTTCCCTTCATTGCCTAAGTTTAATTCCAACTGTTCCACAGTGCCGTCTGCTTCGTCTTGATTGACGTGTAGCACCCAGTGGCCGATTTCGTGGGCGATCGTCGATTCGATGAAACCGGCCGGTTTTTCGAGAATCTGTTCGTTGATTTCGATTAACCGCTGCTGCGGCAAAATCCTCGCCGCGATCGCACCTTCTTCATCCGGCTCAATGCACTCCCAAACTACGCCCAAATCCAGAAAATCAGCAACCGTTGTCGCATCAAAAGGCCATCTCGGAGCAAAATTTTGCGTTTTCTGCATCTGCATCAAGATGTCATTTGCCAAACGCTCGATCGATTCTTTGGGATAGAAGCAATACGGCTTAAAAATACTCACTATGAGGGGCCTCTCTTACGCTTCAAAAGACTGTTTGAGCCAATCTGGATTTTCTTGCATCCGGCGGAAAAGAGCCTGCATTTCCTTCGGATTCTGCTTCAGCAGCGCTTCGTACTGCTGCGGCAGCCTCCCCGCCAAGAAAATCAATTCCTCTTCGTTTATGTCTAGATTCCGCGCTAATGCTCGGATTACCTCCTCTTTTGGCGCATAATCCGCTCGATCGTTCTCCAACTTCGACAAATAAGTAAAATCCACACTTAGCATAGCAGCTAGCTCACGTTGTGAGTAAGCTTTGTCCTTGCGAGCTTGACGGATCAGTCTTCCAAATGTTTGTTCCACGGTTTTTTGCCTCCTGACAAGCATTCTAGCCTGTTTTGATGAAAAGTTCAACAAAATACTTGACGGGAAAATCAACCCGCGCTACCATGAGATTAGTTGACGCTTTAATCAACCAACTAACCCTGACTGGTAGGGTTAAGGGTGCAAATTAGCCTAGCTCACACGCTACATATAGCGTCGTCAACTTCAGAGGAGTGAGAAGCGCTGGGCGTCAAAACGCTTGTACGCAGCAAATAAGGAGGAGCAGATCGCAAATGCTGAGAACCTGGACAGACACGCATTACAAGCTCGAAGACGATGACTGGCTATACATCGCCACCCACGAAGAACAAAGCTCAGCCTCACTGGTTTGTCCCGGCTACGCGCGGGATGGCGAAGGCTTCAGCATCCACTTCACCCCAGCGCACTTAGAAACGTTAGAGCATTTGCTCGCCGCGCTGCGGATTATCAAAGCTCAACAAGAGGCGATGCTTGAGTATACCTATCCCGAACCAAAAGCGACAACACATCTGATTAGGTAATCGAAGTTCTGCCACGAGCAATGTACGAGATTTAACGGATTACCAATTACCAATTCCCCGTAAAGCAGCAATAAAGAAATAAGGAAAAACGAACAATGACTAAAACACAAGAAAGACCTACATTTTCAGTATTTGGTGCCAAACCGAGCAATGCTTTGCTAGTACCAGAAATCCCGATCGCAGTACGTAACAATTGCCAAAGTGGCCAGTGGGCGATCGGCGATACAGATTACGGTTCCAAGTGTTCCATGACAATCCTCAAATTCTCCAAATTCTTCGGTTCCCTCGGTCAAACTTCCCACACACTGTGGGGTCAACTGTGGTTTGTCGCAGAAACCGGCGAACTGCCGCAAGGAGTTGTCATGGTGACCTACATCAAAAACCGCAGCTTGAACGATTTTAACCGTTTGGTAGCATCAGTTCAATCTCGCGGCGTAGAACCTGCAACCGGAATTTTTATTCCCGAATTTGTCAAACATTCCGGTCAGAAACCAGACGACAGCGGAGTAGTAAAACCGATCAACTACTACAGCTTGAAATGGTCTTGGAACGAGCGGAAAGATTGGGCGGTTATCGACCAAGCCGCAGCAGTTTTGTCAGATTCTAGCAATCAATCGCGGATGATTGACTTAGAAGGAACAAAAGCAATGGTGTGTTTAGATAACCTGCCGGCACAGCAAGTTGCCTGCTTGATGGCTGCTCACGCTGGCGGTGAAAGCGATGCTATTGCTTTGAATTCCAACGGCGCTATGTCGCTACCGCCAGCGGAAGACAAATCAACTGCTGACTTGTTCTAATTCTGTTGTAAAGGCGCGATTAAATCGCGCCTTTGCCATAATTGTTACAACAGAGTGAAATGAAGAAATTAACCAAGCTGAAAACCAAACCAAATCTGCAAGAAAGTCGTTTGAGAGAGAATCTTGAGCTGCTAGACCAAATTCGGACAGATGCAGTTAACGACATCGAAAGTCTCACCCAAGACTTCCAGCACATGACTTTAGTAGCCGAATCAGTCCAGCGGAATTACCGAGCTTTGTTAGCCGAAAATCAATTGCTAAAAGGCGCACTTTTGAGTATAATTGATGAGTGCGGCTGCTGGGAAGGAAATCGGTGCGATCGCTGCTGGAAACTTCTCAAAATGCTAGCCAGCGATAATTCAGAAGAAAAACCCGACGCAGCCAGCAAGTACCGTTCCATTCTCAGCCAACTCCGCAACTTAGAATAACTGAGAAAGTCTCACTCACAAGTCTCGAAAAGTTATAATCAGGAGAAGCAAACATTATGACAATAGCAACTGCCAAGGATAGCAAAGCCCAAATTTTGCAAAACTTTCAGCAGATTTTAGCCGACAAGAAAAAGATCGAATCCAAAGTCGAAACCAAAGAACAGTCAGCCGAAAAAGCCAAAAACAAACAACTCCTCGAAGTCGCTTCCACCTACACAATCGACAGCATCGTCAAAGGCTTGGCTGACTTGCAATTAGATTTCGGCAGCACCATCAGCGGACTTTCCGAAAAACTGAAAGCGGAATCTTCCAAATTAGACGAATTAAAACGCGCGATCGAAATAGAAGCCCAACAATTGCAAGAGTTGCAGCAAATCAGAGTTGTAGCAGACGCCCTCCACATTTTAACTCAAGAGCACCGAGAAAAATTGACTCTGCTCGAACAAAACGCCGCCAACCAGCGCGAAATTCTCGAAAAAGACACGACCCAAAAACGCAAGCTTTGGGAAAAAGAACAGCAAGCTTTTGACATAGCAATTCAAGAAGAGATTGCACTAACAACAAAAGAACGCCAGCGGGAAACAGCAGACTATCACTACGAATTAGAACGCACCCGCAAAGTCGAAACTGACGAATACGAAGAAACAAAACGCAAACTAGAACGGGAATTGCAACAATCTACTCGCGAAAAAGAAAAAAATTGGGTAGAACGCGAACAAGTCCTGAGTGACAATCAAGCGGAGTTTGAAGAGAATCAAAGAAAAGCCGCCGGATTTGAGGAAGAACTCAAACAGGCTTATGTCAAAGCCAAAGAAGAAGCAATTCAAGAAGTTTCCCGCGAAGCTAAAGTCAAGGCAGATTTAGTGGAGAAAGAATGGGAAAGCACTAAGCAAGGATATGAATTGAAAACGCAATCTTTGCAGCAGACAATTGGGCGACAAACCGAACAAATTGCCGAAATTTCCGCGCAACTGCAAGCCACGATGAAGCAAGCGCAAGATTTGGCAATGAAAGCTTTTGCCAGCAAAGCTTAAAACGCAGTAGGGTGTGCAATGCCCACTTTACGAAAAAATGACAGAAATTTTCCACGCTATTAAGAAATGAAAAGTCATGAACAAAAGAGTTAGCGACAAAAGCACCAAGGCTGAAATTTTAGAAGCGTACAAGGAAGCAGCGCAAGAAAAAGCGCAGCTAGAATCGCAAATCCAACAGCTAAATGCTTCCCAAAAGCAAACAGCAGCCCCAGAAAAACCTATTGTGGAGGCACAAAAACCAATGGCTTTAACTCAAAATCCACAAAAAATGCAGTCTACAATCGACAATTTGATTTTGCTGCAATTTGGCTTTGGTGGCGCTGTCAGCGAGTTGTCTGAAAAGTTAACTTCGGAAGCTGCTAAACTCGAAGAATTGCGGCGCACCGTGGGCGATGAAATTCAACAACTGCAAGAGTTGCACAGTTTAGAAGATGTTGCAGAAGATACGCTGGACAATTTAATTCAACAGTACGAAGAAAGCGCGAAAACTTTTGCTGGCGAACTCAGCGAACAGCGCGAAACAGTTGAACAGGAATTGTTGGAACGCCGACAAGCTTGGGAAAAAGAGCAGGAACTGCAAAAGTTGGCCGTTAAAGAACGCAATGAGAATCATCAAAAAGCTCGCGATCGGGATGAAGAGTTGTATGATTATGATTTGAATCTTCAGCGAAATCTGGACATCGAAGAATACGAACAGCGCCAGAAAAGGCTGTATCAAGAAATCGAAGAGTTTCAGCAAGAACAGGAGAAACAGTGGGCGGAACGCGAAAAATCTATTTCGGAACGGGAAAAACTTTATGCTGAGGTGAAAGCTAAGGTAGAAGCTTTCCCGAAAGAACTGGAAGCTAATATCAAGAACGGGAAAGATAACGGCCGCAATATTGGCAATTATCAAGCGAAAGTTAAGGCTGATTTGTCTGCTAAAGACATCGAAGGGCAAAAGCAAAATTATGAACTGCAAATTCAAGGGATGTTGCAGACAATTCAAAATCAAGATGCGCGCCTTGCTAGCTTGTCGAAACAACTGGATTCTGCTTTGAAACAGGTTCAAGATTTGGCGGTGAAGGCGATTGAGGGAGCATCGAATTTGAGTTCTTTGCAAGCAGTGAGGGAAATTGCGATCGAACAAGCGAAGACTCAGCAGAAAAATAAGTAATCCGTAGCGTTTTTAGGAGCTAATTAGGTTGCTTTAGATACCCGATTTCTTGAAGAAGTCGGGTATCTGGGTATGGAAGGGAGAGATTTTTGCGATCGCCCGCGAACTGTGCAAAAATATAAGTATTTAGCATTAGGACAACTGCTATGCTTGATACTAACAACTTCGATCCGCGCGAGATTCCTATATATTCTATCCCTCAAGCAGCGCAATATCTCAGGCTGCCCAAGGATAGGTTGCGAGATTGGGTGGGTGGCTGGTTCTCGAAAACAAAAGCGGACAAGCGCTTCTTTGAGCCACTGATTAAGTTACCTCACCCCAACAATTTTGAACTGCTTCCCCAGTCCAAAACTACACTACTTTCTTTCACAAATTTGGTAGAGGCTCATGTCTTGATTGCCATTTTTAAGGCTACTGGATTCTCCCGAAAACAACTTAGCACTGAACTCGACTACATCAACGATCATCTTTCGACTCCTCAATTATACGGTGGAATTGAGTTTCAAACCGAGGGAATAGCTCTTTTATTTGAGAGATTCGGACAGAAGCTTGCAGCATCCGACAGGGAACAGGAAGCAAGACAGATTCTAAAAACTTATTTCGATCGCATTGTACGAGATAAAGCTGGATTACCTATCAAACTCTTCCCTTTTACCAAATTATCAGGTTCCGACGAACCTAAAACAGTGATGATTGACCCCAGAATATCATTTGGCCGTCCAGTTTTAGCTGGAACTGGCATTCCCACAGCTATGCTTGCGGAACGCTACAAAGCTGGGGATTCCATCGATGAACTTGCCGAAGACTACAATTGCGATCGGCTCCAAATAGAGGAAGGTATTCGCTGCGAACTTCCGCTAGTAGCAGTATGAATGAGATATTTTTCATAGAGAGATGTTGAGGAAAGAAACTGGCAGATCCACTACGAAATAAGGGGGCTACAGTAGAAATTCACGACGATCATTTTAAGCAAGATATCGAGGATAAGGATTGGCTGAGGATAGTTGGAGAGCGCAATTGGGTGGTATTAACAAAGGACAAGAAAATCGCTACCCGTCCTTTGGAGTTATTAGCCGTGGCTCAAGGCAATGTACGGCTTTTTGCATTTGTGGACGGCGATGTTCCTGGAGTGGTAGTGGCACAAGCTTTTGTAAATGCCTTAGAAAATATGCAACGATTTATTCTGGGGAATCAAGCACCTTTCATCGCTAAGGTACACCAGTCGGGTTTGGTAAAGTCCTGCAAGAACCGAAAAGAACTTTTGAAAATGCTCCCTAAAACCACATCCCAAATCAATCTCCCTTAGTCCAGTTTCCCAACTGTCTACTCCCACCCAGTCTTCCTTGAGCCTTAAACCCTATCTACAGCGTTCTAATTTTTAGTCAAAAGCCCGATCGCACTGTTCACTTATCGAAACTGTCCCCTGCTCTCCTGACCGCTTCAGTCGCACTCTCTATGCTTTAAGTTAATCCACCAAAAGATATATTTGACTTAGAGGCACTATGCAGAAACAAATCATACGCCAAAAAGATACTAATGCTTGGATACTTCAGTGCTGGGTTTCTTTTATTGTTGCCCTTTCCGCAACTACTGTAGGTATCATTTATTTACAGGTAGATCCCTGGCAAAAAGCTTTTATGGGCATGGGTTTAACTTTTTCAGTCGGCTCGTCTTTTACTTTAGCAAAAACCATTCGCGATAACAACGAGGCAACAACATTAACTGCCAGAATCGACGAAGCTAGAGTTGAGAAAATTCTCGCTGAGCACCATCCTCTCAAATAACCTGCGGCGCATCACTCGGCGGTTGAAACCGCTTCTTGTCAAACAAAGTCCGCCTTCGCGGACTAAGAGATCGAAAACGTGAAAGTTATATTTTGTATAAAAACAGCCCGCGCGGGCTGTTTTTGTTGTTTGAGCCACAGGTTTCAAGCTGCGGATGGCAATTGTGGATTTCAATGGCTACCTTTGAACTTACGATCGCCCAACTTATTCTTTTGTCGCTGGCGAATACCGGCCTTAACTGTCGCCATATCCACCGGAAAACCAACGACAGGAATCACCTGATCCTTGCGTTCTTCTTCCAGATTCTTGAGTTCGGTGTAATCAACCCAGTGAATGCAATTCACCGGACAAGTGTCGATCGCCTCAGCAATCAACTCTTCAGAATCCCCGTCTTGTCGAACTACGCGCGATCGACCGTAATCCGGTTCAATGTAAAAAGTATTGCGAGCAACGTGAGCGCAGTGCTTGCAGCCAATGCAGGTAATCTCATCAACATAGACACCTTTTTGGCGCAACACCCCGCCCAACTCCGGTTCCAAACCAGAGCGATCGGGCGCATCCCGCAAAAATCCCCCCAACTCCGGCTCTAAACCAGAGCGATCGATTGCTGTATCTATTCCGAGTCCAGAAAGCTCAGACATTTAGACCCCCACAATAGTAAATAAGTCCGCGCAGGCGGACTTTGATGAGACAAGATTGCAAAAATCTCGAAAAATTATTAAGCGCACCAGCGTTGCACCACCAAGCGGAGCGAACCGTCTTGATTTTGCTTTTGCTCAGAAATTTGGAAACCCTGCTTAGCGCTTTCATTCACCACAGTATGGTAAGCGTAGCGCTGAGTCACCTTATTCAGAAAACGGTCTACAGACCAAGCTTGCTGCCAAAACTGCAAGTCAGCCACCAATTCATACTCAGTCCCGTTCCAGCTAAAACCTACGTCGTAGCCGTTTTTTTGCTCAATCACGACCTCAGCGGTGCTGGTTAGGCCGCGATAGCCGCGCACCTCAGTTGGGCCCGACTTCCAGTCGATACCCAAGTCAGTTAAAGCAGCTTCCAAAGAATTCAAATTGCGGATCTGGGTTTTAATTTGGCTAAAGTGTGACATGGTGATTCCAAAAAAATTTAAGTGAACTCAACAAAAAAAATTACCAATCGCTAAAAGCCACTTGGGCTGTCGCTTCGGCTGACTGATGCAGCGCTTGCGTGAAATATTCAGATGTTGACTCTTGGTGAAGCACCACGCCGAGCTGAGCTTCAATTGCAGCCGTTACCTCAGCACAGGAAGCACCGACAATGCCGGTGACTGTTTCCTGTACGCGGCCATCTGGATAGATCACAAACTCTAGTGTTTCCATAATGCGGGCTGACTGAATAGGAATATTGAGAACAGACACCGACACCAGCAAGCCAGGGACGATGCCTCCTGAAGTAGCTTCTTGAGAGTTGGCTGACTGACAAAGCGCTATATCAATTTTGACTAATTGATAGGTTTTGAGTCACAACTTAACAGAAGTTATTAATAGGTAGAAGCAATACATCAGTTGTATGTAAAGTTTCGCGTAGATCGTGACAGCAGTCAAGTCGATCAATTTTAGATTTTAGATTTTAGATTTTAGATTTTAGAGGGAGGAGGAAGTTCGGCTGCGGTCGCAGTGTGCCGGATGCAAGGGATGTAACGGATGGATGTTGAGGTTCGAGGGTAGAAGGAGGATTTTTTCCACTCGGACACTCTCCCCCTCTCCTCATCTCCCACTTCCCCTCTAATTCCCTCTGGGGTCTAAAACGTCTCGCAGGCCATCCCCCAAAAGATTGAAACCCAGAACAGTCAAGGTAATCAGCAAACCTGGAAACAAAATAGTCCAAGGAGACGAAAGAGCGTATCCGCCCTTAAAAGCATCAGAAAGCATCGTCCCCAACTCAGGAACCGGCGGCTGTGCGCCCAAACCCAAAAAACCCAAACCGGCAGCTTCTAGTGTCGCCGTACCAGTCGAAAGAGTTGCTTGTACAACTAGAGGCGCGAGACTTCCCGGCAAAATGTGGCGAAAAATAATCCGCAAGTCGCTGGCGCCCAAGGCTTTGACAGCCAAAACAAATTCTTGTTCCCGCAGAGACAGCACCATACTGCGAGTTAAGCGGATGTAAATCGGAATTTGCACGAGGCTGACGGCGATAATTACGCTTTGCAGGCTCGGCCCGGTGACGGTAACAACGCCGATCGCCAGTAAAATCGAAGGAAAAGCTAACAAAATATCCGCCAAAGTGCCGATCGCAATTTCCAGAAACCCCCGAAAATACCCGGCCACCAGCCCCAAAAGCGCTCCCACAATTAAACCCGCACCCACAGAAACCAGGCTGACGAGTAAAGATATCCCCAATCCGTGCCACACCCGCACCAACAAATCTCGCCCCAAACTGTCGGTACCAAACCAATGTTTAGCGCTAGGAGCCACTAAGCGCGACAAATAATCTCGATCGACCGCCGAATCGTAAGGGGAAAGTAGGGGGGCCAACAGTGCCGAGATCGTCAGCGCTACAGTCAAAATTAAGCCGATTTTCCCCGAAGTCGATCGCCAAAATCGTTGAAAAGCTGCTTGTGGAAATACTAAGTTGTTATTCAATCTTCGATTTTCCATCTTTTGCTGTTACAAAAAAAACTGAGGACTTGGGCAACTATTAGGATAAATTAACGATCGCGATCGCAGAAATACGTTAACAGGACTTGCTCCAGGGAGACCAAAAACTCGGTGCGTGCATTACCGTCCATATCCCATTGCATTTTTCGGCCAAAATGTCCAATGCCTGAGCTCTTCCTTAAAGACCCTTTAAGATATAAAGAACAAGATAAATTTAAAAGCACAATGACATCCACCCTACTCAAAACCTCAGCCCGATCGCCCCTCAACGCCCCAACAATCCGCCATTTCCCCAACGGCCTCACCGTTATAGCCGAACACTTGCCGGTCGATGCTGTTAACCTCAGCGTGTGGCTCAATTTAGGCTCAGCCGTCGAACCAGACGACATTAACGGGATGGCTCACTTTTTAGAACACATGATTTTTAAGGGAACTCCGAGCATTCCCAGTGGCGAATTTGAGCGCGCGATCGAGCAGCGCGGCGCTGTCACCAATGCAGCCACCAGCCAAGATTACACTAACTATTACATCACCACAGCTCCTAAAGATTTTGCCGAACTAGCTCCTCTGCAAGTCGATGTGTTGCTCAACGCCAGCATTCCCGACGACGCCTTCGATCGCGAAAGGCTGGTAGTCTTAGAAGAAATTAGACGATCGGAAGACAATCCCCGCCGCCGCACCTATCAGCGATCGATGGAATTAGCGTTTGAAGTCCTGCCCTACAAGCGACCGGTACTCGGCCCGACTGCGGTAATCGAACAGTTGACAGCGCAACAAATGCGGGATTTCCACAGCAGCAGATATCACCCAGGGGCCATGACAGCCGTAGCTGTCGGCAATTTGCCAGTCGATCAACTAATAGAAATTGTCGCAGACAGTTTTGCAGCAAAAAGTACAGCACAAAACAACAAAATAAATGTGCCTGCTGTTGGCAACTTTCACCCTGAGCCCCAAATCCTGAACTACGGCCAAGAATCGCCCTTTACAGAAACAGTCCGCCGCGAATTTGTAGACTCTGCCCTTCAGCAAGCCCGACTGATCGTGATGTGGCGAGTGCCAGGTTTCATGGAAATGTCCGAAACTTATGCCCTGGACGTTTTGGCGACAATATTGGGTCACGGCCGCACAACTCGCTTGGTGCAGGATTTGCGCGAAGAAAAAGGGCTAGTGTCGTCAATTTCGGTCAGCAACATGACTCAGCGACTCGGCGGCGTATTCTCAATTTCCGCTCAACTAGCAACAGAAAACTTGGCAGCAGTGGAAGCAGCCATCGTCCAACACATCCGCACTCTCCAAACCGAACTGGTGACAGATGCTGAAATTTCCCGCATTCGCACCCAAGTAGCAAATCGGTTTATCTTTGGTAACGAAACTCCGAGCGATCGAGCAAGTTTGTACGGTTACTATCAGTCGATGGTAGGAGATATCGCTCCCGCCCTCAACTATGCCGCCTGCATCCAAGCTCAGACTGCCGAGGATCTCCGAGAAGCGGCCGTCAAATATCTGTCTCCCGACGCAATGGGTGTTGTGGTAATTCGGCCAGACGAAGCATAAATCGGACGATCGCCTCAACAGGGCAATTCTGCCATCGCTCTGCTTTTGAGGCATCCAACCGCATTCGGCATTCGGCAGAAAGAATGCCAACGCGCACGAGGGATTTTTAGTCAATAGTGCGTGAAATTCGATCGGCCCGCGCCTTGAAGGTTTTGTATCAAATAATTAATATGAAGCCTTTAAGGTTCGGGCGATCGGTAAAATTACCGTAATTTTATGAGACGATAAACTGGGAATTATTGACGAGCCAGCAATTTAGTCGAGGGAAACCGGATTGATCGTAATTCTAAAATCTAAAATCTAAAATTTAAAATCGATTGATCGGCAAAATTACCGTAATTTTATGAGACGATAAACTGGGAATTATTGACGAGCAAGCAATTTAGTCTAGGAAACCAGATTGATCGGCGATCGTAATTCTAAAATCTAAAATCTAAAATCTAAAATCTAAAATCGATTGACAGGGGCACGCAAGCATGAAATTACAAAACTTTCTCAACTCAAACATTAGGTACGATGTCAAAGCAATCGCTGCTAACGACGAACTCAGTGCCCAAATTCAAAGCCGCCTCATTGACCTGGGTTTACTGAAGCCTCCCGTAGACGGGGAATTTGGCCCTCTCTCTACTGCTGCACTCCACCGATTTCAAACTCTGATGAAGTGCGGCGAAGCTGGTTTTTTGGGAGCAGTCACAGCCAAAAAGCTAATCGAAACCAAACCAGGGGACATTATCACACCTCCCCTGATCCTGAAAACGCTTAGAGACACGATTTTGAAATCGAAACCGCTGGCATCTTCTCAACTTCAAGACTCGGAAAAACAAGTAATACCAGCCGGAAAAGAGTTTGAGATCCTGGCTTTTGCTCCGGCTCGCGGTCACATCAGAGTTGCTCTCCGCAACGAGTCTTTCAAAGGTTCAGGGGTTTGGTATGTTTTCGGAGGGCACGCTCAAATTACTCAAGACGGCGTTCTGTTTTTTCCCAAACCGAATCCCCCAACTGTCAGGCTTGGCATTCCTTATCGATCGCAAATGGATAACTTCAACAATCCTACAGGTTCTTGCAATGTAACTTCATTAGCGATGTGTATGGACTTTTTGAAGGTGCCGCGGCGCAAACAAACCGGGCAATATGAAGACGAACTTTACGAATATGCGATCGCCAAAGGTTACAGTCGCTGGGACCCCTACGATTTAGCAAAGATTGTTAGAGATTACGGCGCTCAAGATTTCTTTACCGAGAATGCAACTATTGATGACGTTCAAGATTGGCTAGCCAGCGGAAATCCCGCTGTCATCCACGGATACTTCACGTCTTTCGGTCACATTATAGTTGCCGCAGGCTACGACAGCGAGGGATTCTTCGTCCACGATCCCTATGGCGAGTGGTTCCGAACTGGCTACGATACAAGTGTCAGCGGTGCTTACTTGCACTATACTTACCGCTTAATCCGCAGCCTCTGTATACCTGACGGGAATTTTTGGGTTCATTTTATCTCGAAGTAGTAATTTTTTAGTAGTTAGTGGTTATTGGTTATTGGTTATTCGTAATAACTAACCAATAGTTGACAGTTGACTCTCACCAAGGTCGGACACGGCCTGGGAGCATCTCAGTTTTGTAAAAAGCATTTTTTTTATTGTAGTGCGAGCGTCCCCGCTCGCGTATTGTACAATACGCGAGCGGGGACGCTCGCACTGTAAATGCAAAACTGAGATGCTCCCCACGGCATTGCCCATTGGTATCAACTTCAGCCGAAATATCGATCGGGCCCCAAATACCGCCAGGGGTTTAAACCCCTGGCTCATAGCGAAAGTCCTCTAAAAGAGGACTGAATAATTCATTAGACTTCTCTCGAAATTAGATTTTAGCTTAGGCTTGACTTGGGTTTCAAGTTCTTTTTTGGAGATGTCTATTAGTCCTCTGAAGCGAGGACTTCAGCTTTGAGGCAGGGGTTTAAACCCCTGCCGGACTGCGGGTATTACTATTAATTTTCATACTCAAATCCAGCCAAGTCGATCGCGTAATCGGAGCACTGGTAGAAATATAGTCAACTCCGGTTTCGGCTACACTTCTAATTGTTTCTAAAGTAACATTGCCGGAAGCTTCAATTTTTACCCGATCGCTCTTTTGGCGAATTATTGCAACTGCCTGCTGCATCAAATCACAGGACATATTATCTAACATGATAATATCGGCTTTGTGCTGCAAAGCTGTTTCTACTTCGGCGAGAGTTTCGGTTTCGACTTCGATCGTCAGCGGATAGGGGATAGAATTGCGAATTAGGGCGATCGCCTCTGCAATTCCTCCAGCCGCCGCAATGTGATTGTCTTTAATCATCACGGCGTCATCTAATCCCATCCGGTGATTACAAGCACCGCCGACTTGAGTTGCGTATTTTTCCAACAATCTCAATCCGGGCGTTGTCTTGCGAGTATCCACTAATTGCACGGGCAAATCGGCAATTTTGTCAACATATTTCTGAGTTAAAGTAGCGATGCCGCTCAAACGCATTGCCAAGTTTAATGCCACTCTTTCTCCGGTTAGCAGCGCATCGAAATTGCCGGAAATTTCGGCAATTACTTCTCCTTTCTCGCACAATTTCCCTTCCGGTACTTGGGGGATGAAACTGAGGCTGCTCTCTAAAAGTTTAAATGTGCGATCGGCAATTGGCAATCCGGCAATGACTCCAGCTTCTTTGACTATCCATTTAGCAGTACCCTGGATGCTGTTTGCGGGAAATAAGGCCGATGTTGTGCGATCGCCCCTACCGATATCTTCTAGTAGCCAGTTGTGCAATAGGGAGTCTAAAACTATCCAAGGCGGTAATATTGCTGTCATGTTTTTGTTGGTTGTTATATCAAGATGATATCTACTAGGAAGAATAGTCGATCGGGTAATTTTCGGCAAGTTGCAAGATAGTGATGGTGTGAGTGCGATTTTGGGTGATCGGGCTAGATGATGGGCTATTCTGTTGCTGACATTGGGTTTTGGTGCTTTAATAGAGTAGATGGGCGATCGCGAGAAGAAACCATGATACAGCCAGTCATTTTAGAAAAATTAGCAAAACTCCCTGAGTCTCTTCAGACAGAAGTGCTTCATTATATTGAGTTTTTGATCGAAAAGCAGGCTAAAAACTTAAGTCAAGAAAAGCTGACAAAGAAGCGTCGAATTGCCGGAACAATGAAAGGAATGTTTGTTTTACCGCTACCTGATGACTTTGATAAGCCGCTTGAGGATATGAAGGAATACATGGAATGAATAGATTACTATTGGAGACTCATGCTTTGATCTGGTTTGTATCCCATGATCCAAATCTGCCAGTGTCAACTAGAGACAAGATTGAATCTGCAGACGATGTTTTCTTGAGCATTGCAAGTCTTTGGGAGATGGCAATTAAACTCAATATTGGAAAACTCCCCTTACAGGGCAATTTTGAAGAGATTGAACCTCAACTTATTGCTGCGGGTATAACGATTCTTCCTGTTACATTTAGTGCAATATTCAGTAGAAGTACGGATTTACATATTCTCGGAAAAGGATGATAGTTATGGAAGGTTAATCGGACAGCCGAGGGCAGTCTGAGGCTAAACTGTCACCAGAATAGTGGTGCTAATGCAGTGAAATTTCACATCTTATTTCACATCTTACAGTATCTAACGTTATGAAGCAGTTTCCTTTTGTGGTATTTGAAGGATTAGATGGCGCTGGTAAAACTACTCTGGCAGAGCTGTTTGCCAAGCGTCACAGTTTTTCTTATTACACTAGCATACCGCCTGAGTTAATTTCTATAAGAAAGCAAATAGCTGCCACTCATTCCCCAATTAGCACATTTCATTTTTATAGTCTGTGCAACATTATGCGTAACCATGAGTACGCATTACAGTTGAATGATTCAGGAGTTGTGGCTGACAGATATATATTTTCTACTTTCGCTTATCACAGTTTACTGATGCAGCAGGATTTATCCTATCATTTTCGCCTTTTGCAATCAGAACAAAAATTTTTATTACCTGATGTTGTTGTTTATGTGACAGCATCTCAACCCGTAATTAACCAGCGCATTGCCAATCGAAGCCAGGAAGTACCTATCCAATGGTATGGGGATAAAGTTTCTCTTGAATACAACGTTTCTGAATCATACAAGCGCATATTTGCCCTAGTTGATATTCCTATTTTGCAGATTGATACGACAAATTCCGACCCTGAGCAGGCTTATTCTATTTTGTGTCATGAACTAGACAGAATTAGCAAAACTACACCCGTTCTGGGGTCTATTGAGTTTTCGGCATCGACTAACTAACTATAAGTTTTCCCTTACTTAAGCAATATAAATTATTACTATGCGACCAATATCTGTAAATTTTCATCTGTGGAAACCATGCAATTACCATTGCAGATTTTGCTTTGCCACCTTTCGTGATGTTCAAGGATATTTAACTTTCAGCGATGCCACACGTCTTCTTTTATTATTGCGCGAGGCCGGGACGGAAAAAATTAACTTTGCTGGAGGAGAACCGACACTACACCCATACCTTGGTGAACTTTTATCCGAGTCGCGTCGTTTGGGATTTGTAACAAGTATTGTTAGCAATGGTGCGCGAATAGCTGAATTATTAGAAAAGCACAGTGGTAATATTGATTGGGTCGCTTTGTCGGTAGATTCTGCTTCAGAAGTAATTCAAAAAAAATTAGGGCGGGGTAATGGAGATCATGTACAGCGTTCTATAGCTTTGTTTGATGAGCTACACAGATACACTATCCATGTCAAACTCAATACAGTAGTTACTCGCCTTAACTTCCAAGAAGATATGTCAGAGTTTGTACGGCGGGTGCGCCCAGAGCGGTGGAAAGTCTTTCAAGTGCTGCCAGTAGACGGTCAAAATGATGGTAGTGTTGAAGAACTGCTAATTTCGACACAGCAGTTTCAAGAATTTGTGGAACGACACCAAGCCTTGTTAGGGGAGAACTTCCGACCTGTTGTAGAGACAAACGACTTGATGAGAGATTCCTATGTAATGATCAATCCACAAGGGCAGTTTTACAACACTACAACGGGGCGTCATTTGTACAGTTCATCAATTTTGGAAGTGGGTGTAGATGCTGCCCTAGCCCAAGTAGGTTGGAATGTGGATAATTTTTTGGCTCGTGGTGGTATCTACGCTTGGGAGTAGTCAAAGTAAATAGGCAGAAAGCAATCAAGTCAATTCAATTACGAGTCTTATTGGTAGCCGTCGCCCCTGTTACAATATAGTTAGTGAATCAGGTTTCGTAATGAAGTACCCACTACATACAATTTCCCAACCAGTCTCAGGTAGCGAAGTTCAAAAACTTGCTCATGCCCTTAAGACTGGTGGTTATGTTGCAAATGAAGCTGCTTTAGCTTTAGCTAAACGGATTGCCGCTCGTCGCCATCGTCGGACAACTGCCAATGCCGCCCAGTAGCAAGTTTGCAGGAGTTAATTTTTTTAATTTGCCTATCAAACATTTGACCTCCAATTAAAATAAAGACGACTGAAAGAGGCAACTATTATGACTATTCGTGAGATCGCGATCGCCAAATTGCAGCAACTTCCAGAATCATTCTTGCCAGAAGTCAGCGAGTTCATCGACTTTGTGATGCACAAGCACCAATATAGAATAGCTGATGCCAAAATCCCAGACGATATTGCTAAAGCTTGGGCACAATGGTTCGAGGAGGTCGATCGCTTGGAAGTAACGACTAATGAGCCTGAGAGCGAATATCAGCAACTCCTACTCAACAAGTATCGGCAACAAGGTTTAGAGCTATGATCCTATGCGATGCAGGAGTTTTACTTTGTCTGGTCGATCGTACCCAGCCTCAGCACGTGGCTTACCAAAATGCGGTTATGCCCTTAGCAAAGCCTCTCCTTACAACCTGGTCATGTCTGACAGAAGCCATGTATCTTGCTCTTCATCGAGGCGGATGGATGATGCAAAAACATTTGGGTCAACTTCTTTTAGATAAAATGCTGACAATTTACGAGATTCAGGAAGGTGACTACAGCCGTTTATTGGAACTGATGGAACAGTATCGTGATCGACCAATGGATTTAGCTGATGCCACCCTAGTTTTGACTGCTGAAAAAACAGGGTATCGTCAAATTCTTACTCTCGATTCTGACTTCTTATTTTATCGTATTGGCAATCGCGATAACTTTGACATCATTCAAGTTCGCTAACAACCTTATTATCATGCAAACCAAAACGATCGCGATTAAAGAAACAAACTAATATCCACGTGGAAAAAATCGGCTAACTTCGTGGCTTCATCTATTTCGATCGCCCTTCCACTAACAAAAACTTTCTCAACCTCAGTTTCCGTTCCCAAAACAGGAATCAAATCAGATTTGTCCAAATCTCTCGCATCCATTAAATGTTGCAACATTGAAGCAGCATTTCCTGCAGTAATCGGATAATTTTCAGATTCAAATTTTTCAATCAGCGTTATCAAAAGCTCCAGAAATAGCTCTTCCTCCAGCGATCGCATAGGGCGGTGTTCCAGTTCGCAAGCGAGAGCGATCGCGGCCTCGTTTTCTGCTTCATTTGCGATCGGTTTTGGTTGATACTGAACAAGTAAATCTGTATAAGATTTTGCATCAAAAGTACGGATCATTTTTACACTCATCCTTAGGATCGCGAATTAAATAACTTACAATTTTAATTGTTATTGTGGGATGGGCGTCCCGCCCGTCCAAAAAGGACG
>NZ_JAUBOV010000079.1:16471-36860 GCF_036700405.1 Microcoleus sp. T3_D1 | reverse complement strand
GAATTGATAGCGCCTTTGAAAATCCGACTCTGGGTTCTTCAAGAATCCCCTCGCATGCACGGCATGGGGAGTATCAATAATTAACAAATCGGCCGCTGTCCGGGTTTGACGGCGTGAATGTACTCACTGCCCGAGGTTGGCCATCCCCGCTTATAATAAGCTTCCTCCGGCTTCCCCCAGCCCAACTGCAACAAAATTTCTAGAAAATCCAACTTTTCCCACTTGGAGAGATTGGCCCATTCTGTGCGCTGGGCTATAGCTTCTACATCAACCGGCTCGATCGATCGAAAATCTTTGCCGCTGTTAATGCTTAAATACAAATCCATCCCGGCAGTTACCTGCTTCCAGAATTCCAACATAGCAATCTTAGCTGCCTTCAACGTAATCAAATCAACCGGTAGAGCTATTAATTCGTCATCCACTGCCGGATAGCGTAGAGTATTGCCTTTAACCGCGATTTCCCGCCAGACAACCCCAGAAACTTGATGTTCCCGCTGGTATTCGTGCACCGCAGCCTTAAAATTTTGATAAGCAGTGAACTTCTGAACTCCCTCAGATTTGAGAAAGCGGTCAATCACGGGGTTGCCTGTAGCAGGAGTTTCAGTCAAATTGAGGCGCCGCCCATGCAAGCAGGCTTGGCGCTCTTCTTCGAGGATTTTAATGAGTTCCGCCGTGCTGTAGACCTTGGACATCTTTATTGAGGCAAAATCAAGATATTGGCTGATATTCGGCTGGTTTTCTCGACTAATCTTCGGTAAAGATAGTTTGGCTGTTCTGGGCAATATTCAGTTTTGCCGTTATTCTAACTTTTCTTGCTGCTTAATTCTAGTGTGAGAGTTTACAGGAGTCGAGCCGCGAAATCCCGACAGCCTCTTAAAAAAAGCACTTAAGAGGGTACTCAATCACGAACTAGACTGGGAACAGCACCGCCGACGTACCTCGCGGGATTTTTCGCCAAAAACAAAGCCCCCTCCAAGGAGGGGGCAAAACTGATGCGAGAGGTTTGGGAGTTTTATTTGATGGGTCGATCGAACAACCCGAAAAAAAAGCAGCATTCGCACCTGCCGTCAACTACCAAAACTCAAATTTTCAGTGTCAAAGTTTAGTAGCGTCCGCGTGAACGATCTTTGTCGCCCCAGCCGCCGCCACCCGGGCGTTTGTTGTCTTCGCGAGGTTTGGCTTTGTTGACTTTCAAGTCACGGCCCATCCACTCAGCACCGTCTAAAGCTGCGATGGCTGCTGCTTCTTCTGCCTCGCTTGCCATTTCCACAAAAGCAAAACCCCGCATCCTGCCTGTTTCCCGGTCCATTGGCACTTGGACGCGGCTTACAGTACCGTACTCGGCAAATACTTCGTTGAGGTCCTCTGATGTTACCTCATATGAAAGATTACCCACGTAAATCGACATAAAATCTCCAGAATCATTAGGGTGCAGAGACTTAGATTCGGAGAGACGCTTGTAAATAAACACCAACAAACTACGCAACCGAATTTAATTCTTGGAAAACCACTATAACATGAAGCCAGCAGAATCAGCAATTGGCTGTCATAGATTTTCAATTTTCGGTGCCGTCGGGCAATCGCCAACAGAAAGTATTGGTGATAACTGACATCTTACACTCTTGGCGTCCTCCGCTTGGTTTCTTGCTGTGCGATCGACCTGGTATCTGAAATTTTTCGTCGCTGTTACCAGGTTGATTGGGTCTGATTGAGAACAGTGCCTGAGATTCAGTTATAACTTACATCTTGCACCATTCTCAATTAGCCTTTTAGGAACAGGCAAGATGCCTGTTCCACAAAGAGTAGATTTTCTTGTGGAACAGGCATCTTGCCTGTTCTTGAGAATGGTGCAAGATGTGAGTTATAACTGACATCAGCCACTGTTATCCCTGGGCAAGCCTCCTGCCCGTTCCACCAGAGATAAATGTTTTTAGCCCAGGATTAATCTTCCGAGTCAATCTCCCCTCTTCCATCTCCCGTCTCTCATCGCCTCCGATTTAGCGCCAGATAATGGCGGCTCCCCAATAATTATCAAAAGAGTTATTAGTCATATCTACGCGCATTTTCTACATATATAGCAATCCTAAATAATTATGCAAATAATTTAGGATTGCTATAGTTTATTGCATCAGTCAGTAAGAAAATCATAATTTTTGATATAAAATTCCCATTTTATGCGTTTTTTAAGGCTTTCGATAGTTTCTCTATTTGCTCTTTCTCTGAGTTGATTCTATGCAGGCATTTTTAGACTAATTGGATGAAGCTTGTTTGCGATTATACCGTCTTTAAAGGCCTAAAAGCTTATGTCCTGGGAAAGATGCGATCGCACTTCTACCTTCCTAGCATTGTAAAAGTTGAAAGCCCACCGTCCACAAAGATTGTCGGGTACACAGAGAAGCAAGCCTAAACAAACGAGCGTGAAGCAGTTACAGAGGATTTTAGATGGTTATAAACAGTTCGTTGACCCGGCCCTTGGCTGTCGTGACGGATGCCTCTAACGGTATCGGCTACGAACTCGCCAAACAGTTCGCTCAAAACGGATTCGATCTCCTAGTCACCGCCACCGGAGCGAGCATCAAGGAAGCGGCTCAAGCCTTTGAGGGGCTCGGTGCCAAAGTCGAGACAGTGCAGGCAGACCTCGCTACCTACGACGGTGTTGAGACGCTCTACAACCAGATAAAAGCGACTAATCGGCCAGTGGATGCGATCGCAATTAATGCCGGTGTCGGCGTCGGTGGCGACTTTGCCCGCGAGACAGACTTAAAGGACGAACTAAATCTAATTAACCTCAACGTTGTCTCGTCTGTGCATTTGGCTAAACGGGTAGTTAAGGATATGGTCGATCGCGGCCAGGGAGGGATTCTATTCACTTCGTCGATTGCCGCCCTAATGCCGGGCCCATTCGAGGCAGTCTATGCAGCATCCAAAGCCTTCATCCACTCGTTTTCCGAGGCACTCCGCAATGAGTTAAAAGATACAGGTTTGACATCCTCCCCGCCGTAAACGGTCGGGGATTCTAAACATCACTGTTTAGGCTTCCTCTTTCCACGACTCGACTTACATTGAGGAGTTGCCTCACCAATGCAGCGGTCGATGTCTCCAGAGGCGTTTAACGTTTCCGTGTGCCCCACGGTACGAAGTCCTAACTCAAGTATGTTGATTGCGGCATTCCAGTCACGTAAGAGTACAACACCGCAATGTTGGCAGCGGTGCGTTCTTTGACTCAAAGACTTTTTGACGATTTCCCCACAGTTAGAACAATTTTGCGAAGTGTAGTGCGGTGGTACAGCAACTGTTACCACTCCAAACACTTTGCCGAAATATTCCAACCATTGACGGAAAGCAAACCATGCAGCATCAGAAATAGATTTAGCTAGCTTTCTATTTTTGACCATATTTCGCACCTGCAAATCTTCGTAGGCAACCAAGTCGCTAGACTGGATTACGCATCTTGCCAATTTCACGGCAAAATCTTTACGTTGTCTACTTACTTTGAGGTGCTTTCTACTTAATCGGTTTCTTGCTTTGGCTTTATTTTTGGAGCCTTTTTTTGTTCTCGAAAGACGCCGATTCAGTCGTTTGAGAGCTTTCTCGGACTTTCTCAGATGACGCGGATTCTCAATTGTTTGACCGTCTGAATCTGTGTAGAAGTGAGTCAAACCAACGTCCAAACCTAGTGTTTTACCAGTTGGCGTTCTCTTTTCTAGTCGTTCTTGGTCGATCAAAAACTGAACGTAGTAACCGTCGGCTCTACGAACAACACGCACGCGCTTAAGCTGCTTTAATTGGTAGAAGTGCAAGTCGCGAGTTCCCCACAACTTAAAACTTCCGGCTTCAAACCCATCAGTGAAAGTGATAGTACGTCTATCATCCGACAACTTATAGCCTGTTGTTTTATATTCAACAGAGTCGTGCGTCTGATGTTTTTTAAAACGCGGGAAGCCCTTTTTCCCTGGTTTGCCTTTTTTGCAGTTGTCGTAGAACCGCGCAATTGCAGACCAAGCTCTTTCGGCAGAAGCCTGACGCGCTTGCGAGTTGAGTTTAGCAGCCCAAGGAAATTCTTTGGCTAGGACAGCGCAGTAGGCACTTAACTCGTACTTGCCGATTCCCAAGTTGTCGAGCCAGTATCTGAGACAGCTATTGCGAACGAAGCGAGCGGTGCGGATGGCTTCGTCTAGCCTCTGGTACTGCTGCTGCGTTCCCTCAAGTTTTGCCTCAAATACCAACATAGTTACGCCTGTCGTGTCAGCGTAAGTATAACACAGAAAGCCGTCCTACAAGGACGGGGCTTTAAACCCAATTATTTTGGTAACTGTCACCTCGCTCATGCCCGGCCCAACCGATACTAACTTCTTCCATCGGGCGGGAATGGACGACACAAAGGTCGGCGCCGACAAGAAAGACGATCCAGCCGAGGTTGCCAAACAGGGATTTGAAGCCTTGATGGCCGGTAAGGACAACATCATTGCAGGTTCACTCAAGACAAAGATTCTGGCCAGCGCGAGCAAAGTTTTACCTGATACCGTCACTGCCGAACTGCACAGTAAACTTACTGAACCGGGCTCTGCTAACCAATAATTTCCGCCCGTGTTAGCAACTTACGGATTTGTAAAGACAGCGACACGATCGCACAAAGCCAGAAATTTAGGGGTGACTCTACTCCAATCAACCAAAAAAGCAAACACAGCGCTCTCGATCCACCACGTCAAGAAACTAGCGAGTTTCTTACCACAAATCAAGGGGTTGATGTCACAAACATCAATGATTCTCTACAGACCGCTTCCCGGAGGGCGACTCTGGTAGAAATTTTTATTTTGCGAGGATCAAACACTGCATTTTGAGCGCGATCGCATTCCAAAACAAGTCGTTCGCGCAGGTTTCTTTAAGGCACCTGGCTATTTTCAACTCTATTAATCCTTTGCCGAATTAACTAAAGCATAAATTCTTCAATAGCAGCGGTAACAACTCCCGTGCGGGTGCGATTTTCTGCAGTTACAGGGTTTCCCAGTTCGCCAGATCCAATAGATATATTGCCAAAACAATCTATGTTATAATTAAAGGTTTTGAATTTTATACCGGAGAGCTAACTCATAATTGTAAAGTGCTGACAACAAATTACAACGGAGACCATAACGGCGGCGACGATTTCGATAACGACTTGACCAAATACCAGAAAACTTTGAGACTCCTATTAATATGTTCAATCACTATTCGAGCCTGGGTTCAAGCTCGATTGTAGTCTTTTTCTAAAAGAGAAAACTTCCCATTTTTAGGTTTATTTTTAGGAGTCGAGCTATTAAAGTGATAATCTTTTATCCCTTGATAGCCACTATCTTGTAAACTATCGGTTGAGGGATGGAAATGAACATTGCTTTTTTTAAAGCTGAAATAGTGGCAATGCCAGGTCCCACATTTAGGGAAATAATCTGTTTACTTTCTTGATTAATCACCACTTGCATTTTTAGGCTGTGGTGTTTTTTATTGAATGAATAGTATTTGGTCTGTTTTTTTGTGGGCGTTCGATAGCTGTTTCTGTAACATCCATTACCACAACTTTGCTGAGGCCCAAAACCTT
Organism: Microcoleus sp. T3_D1; assembly: GCF_036700405.1. Taxonomy (NCBI): domain Bacteria; kingdom Bacillati; phylum Cyanobacteriota; class Cyanophyceae; order Oscillatoriales; family Microcoleaceae; genus Microcoleus; species Microcoleus sp. T3_D1. Next base: position 31,285 of record NZ_JAUBOV010000079.1, on the reverse strand, counting down.
TGAACAATGCTTTTTTCCCAGGAATACCAAACTTTCCCGTTTTCATTAAAGTTGATTCAATGTTAGTTACAATTCGGAAAATCGTTGATTCGGATACTCCCCAATTTGTCCCCAGATGAAAATAGGTTCGATATTCTAGCCAATATTCCAAGGCCGCTAAAACTTGTTCTTCAAGAGTTAAGGCGTTTCGGCGTCCTCGTTTATCTGAGGATTTTCTAGCCGGAATTGTTCTCAAGTGTTAACCATTTCTTTAAACGTTTGAATCTGGACACCAAATCTCCGTTTAAATTGCTCCGGTTTCAAATTTAGATAAAGCGGCAATGACCATACCACCGATCGGAAAGCCGAGCGTTGGGGACTGCAACTGAGACCCAAGTCCCGCAGGCCAGAAATACGGCTACTAAAAACCGGGGTCATGCCCCGGCTTTTTAGGTCTGTGTCGTCTCGATTCAACAGCCGTCTGGTCCACAGAAACTGTGCCCGTACAGTACCTCCGCGTCACAGATATAGATCATCCCCGCAAAATCGAGGAAAAACTTCACTGCGACCTGATCCGCAATATTCTCGGCCATATCCCGATCCGGGGTGAGCACCTCGAATTTTATATTCGCCGTGATGTCAGAAACGCTAGGTTGTCCCGACGAGCGCACGTTGCGACTGCCTTTACCGCCGGTTTCCAGAACCGTATAACCGGTTGCCCCGGCTTCTTCGATGATATTGACGATCTTTTTGAGCAGAATCTTTTCCGTGACGATGACAAGCTTTTTGGCTGCCTTGGGCATGTTGATTACCTCCTTACCTAGGTATGTTGATCTTATATATTGAGTCGCTTGGTCTGCCGGGTCAAGGGAGCGCCGACAGACAGCGACCCGTCTGGGATTAGCGGCCGCCTATCGCCTGGGCCAGCCCGAGGAAGAGCGGTATACAGAAGCCGATCGCAATGGGTGTACCGATGGCTGTGGATGCGCCGATGTAGGCGGAGGGATTGGCCGACGGAATCCCGGCTCGCAACGTGGGCGGACCTGAGATGTCTGAACTGGAGGCGGCGATGACGGCCAGGATCACAACACCGCCCAGGCTGAATCCCGTGGCGTAGTGGGCAATCATGCCGAGACCGAAGGCGATGAACCCATGCACCAGCGGTGCCACTACGCTATACACGACGTACCACTGGGCCACCTTACGTAGTTCGCCCAGTCTTGACCAAGCCTCCATACCCATGACCAGCATCAAGATCGAAAGCAAGCCGCGGAAGAGGGGGTCGTAGAAGCTTTTATAGACACTTTCCGGCTGGGTGAACAGGCCAAGAGCAATGCCGAGCAACATTGCCGATAGGGCAGGACCCTGGAGGCTTTCCTGCACGATCGGCCATATTTTGACCCCATTATCCGCAGGCTTCTGCTGCTTGCTGAGATACTCTTGCCGATTGCGGGGATAATCTTGCTGATCGGGATAATCGCCTGCTGCAACGGGCTGCTTGCTGAAAGACTCCTGCACGGTAGAGTGGGCTGCTGCACTACCCTTCTTCTGGTTGAGATAAATGTTGGCCACCACAATCGCCGTTACGAGCGCTGGGATATCCATGAAGGGATAGAGTGCGGCAGCCCATGCCTCGTATGGCATCTTTTGTTCTTCCAGTAGCGTCAGGGCGGCAGCCATGGTAGAGCCACTCACAGCACCAAACAATCCCCCGGTCGCAATCGCATCCACGGTGTTGACCTTCGGCAGCTTGGCTAACGTATAGCGCGCGATGAATACAACAAGAATCCCTACTGCTACAGCAAACGCTGCTGGTAACACCATCTCCGTCAGGTTGGAATTGCGGATCGCCTGACCACCCGTCAGACCGATTTTCATGAGCAGCATGAAGACGATGATCTGAGAAATCGCCTCTGGAATTACCAATTCGCTACCGAGAGCGCCAAGGACCATACCACCAATCAAAAACCCGAGTGTTGGGGACTGCAACTGCTTAACGAAGTCCATTAAGAACAAGGAAAAAAAATCCATGAATACCTCCTTCCGCCTCCTCTAACGAAGAGCGATTATTGTGATCGGTGAGCTTTAAGAAGTAAGGGTGCAGCGCTTCAACCCTGCCGACAGGTGTTACGGGAACACCTGTCGGCAGGGGATTCAGAGATGGCCGATCTCCGAATGGGGCTAGAAGGTGTCGCTGTCCCGCAGTAACTTCTATAGATCAATATCTATTAAGAGCCAAAATTCTATGTACTTAAGTGTATCCTTAAATTCGCACAAATTTGCGATCGCTTTACATGGATATGCCAAATAATTTCAAATTCAAATCATTAGTTTTCCTTTGATTCTCAGAAAACCCGTATATCTATATCAGTGTAAATTGCGATCGCAGAATTTTCTCTCTACACGGATATTGCACTGGGGACGGTATGGGATCAGCCAAATCGGGAACAGGAGTTGCGCGATCGCCACTCTTCTAGCAATGACTGACATCAAATCCGTTAGCATCGGAATAGTAAATTCCAGTTCACTGTTCACGGCGTTGACTGTTCACGGCGTCAACCGTCAACCGTCAACCGTCAACCGTCAACCGTCAACATCATTCCAGTGTAACCGGAAATGATATGAGCTAATCAATCCACATTTCAGGGGGAGCTGTTGACGGCACATAAGTCCTGGACGGACTGTAACTGGGGAGGTTAAACCACCCCACCGCCAGTAGGAGACCGAACCCACCGCCCTACAAAAAAGTCCAGGCGTGAGACGAATCGAGCACGCAGAGCAGGCGGCGGCGCTATATAGCTGCACTAGCCAGCCTTCGCTGGTGTTGTCAAATTTGGTTCGCAGTTTAGTGGGGTACTGCACGCCCACAGGTTCTGACTCAAAACCCCAGCTATTCTCATTTTTGCAAGAAGCTATTCAAGCACTGGGAATCTCGGTATTTTAATAGGCCTCTTGCAAAAAATTCTATGTTATAATTAAAGCTTTTGAATTTTCCACCTGAGAGCTAACTCATAATTGTAAAGTGCTGACAACAAATTACAACGGAGACCATAACGGCGGCGACGATTTCGATAACGACTTGACCAAATGCCCCAGAAAACTTTTAGACTCCTATTAATATGTTCAATCACTATTCGAGCCTGGGTTCAAGCTCGATTGTAGTCTTTTTCTAAAAGAGAAAAATTCCCATTCTTAGGTTTCTTTTTAGGAGTCGAGCTATTAAAGTGATAATCTTTTATCCCTTGATAGCCACTATCTTGTAAACTATCGGTTGAGGGATGGAAATGAACATTGCTTTTTTTCAAGCTGAAATAGTGGCAATGCCAGGTCCCAAATTTAGGGAAATAATCTGTTTACTTTCTTGATTAATCACCACTTGCATTTTTAGGCTGTGGTGTTTTTTATTGAATGAATAGTATTTTGTCGGTTTTTTTTTGCGTTCGATAGCTGTTTCTGTGACATCCATTACCACAACTTTGCTGAGGTCCAAAACCTTTGAACAATGCTTTTTTCCCAGGAATACCAAACTTTCCCGTTTTCATTAAAGTGAATTCAATGTTAGTTACAATTCGGCCCGCTCGTTGATTGGGATACTCCCCAATTTATCCCCCGATGAAAATAGGTTCGATATTCTAGCCAATATTCCAAGGCCGCTAAGCTGCTACGCATCTAAATTGAATACAGAGACGGCCAGGATGCCCGTCCCACAATAATTGTAGAAAAATTGAATGTCAAATTAGATGCACAACAGCTTAAACCTTGTTCTTCAAGAGTTAAGGCGTTTCGGCGTCCTCGTTGATCTTGAGGATTTTCATTCCCGGAATTGTTCTAAAGTGTTAACCATTTCTTTAAACGTTTGAATCTGGACACCAAATCTCCGTTTAAATTGCTCCGGTTTCAAATTTTGATAAAATCGATTGTTGATGATTGATTTATTGTGTAACTACAAAACACCTTTTTAGCATTTTATGCTGTTTTGAGCAAAAGGTTCTGAAAATTAGCTAAACCTGCAATTTCCTCCACTTAAGCCAAATCCTTTATTATACCATATTTTTTTTAAAAGAGGTCTAATAAGCGACGTGCGCGGCTTTAAAGTCAAGTTATACACCTCTGATGGTCACTATGACCTGGCAGGAAATAATATTCCCGTCTTGTTGATTCAAGATGGGCTTAAGTTTCCCAATTTGATTCATGCGATTCAGCCATAACCGCAGTGTCAATCGATTTTAGATTTTAGATTTTAGATTTTAGATTGACGCCACGGATAAATGCGGGGGATCTTCTGATTTTCGATTTGCGATTTTGGATTGATTCCACGGATAAATCACGTGGCGGGTACCACCTTTGAAATTCGCGGTCAAATGGCCCAAGCCACAGCCCCTGAAAACTGCTGCAATTTTATTTCATTTGCTCACCGCTCCGTTTAAGCATTGCAAAGCGATCGCCACTTTGAGTGAAGGTATCGATCTATTCTTAAGTGCAGATTTAAAGAAAATCAATATCGCAGATAATGGTAAGGTCGCTGCCGATAAAAGCGTGTTTACTTCTGCCAGTAGTGGCGATTTAGCACTGTTTCCTCCGGCGTTCATCGATGCCATTATGCAGCATCGGGCTTGGATGCGAACTGAGGAATAAGTGGTTCCCGCCTAAGTAATTTAGTACAGGACAATTATGCAAATTCATCATCTCAATTGTGGCTGTATGTGTCCCATTGGAGGGGCGCTTTTCGATGGCTTCAGTAGCGGCCTGACGGCTCACCTCGTCTGCCACTGTCTGCTTGTTGAAACGAATCAGGGACTGGTTCTGATTGATACGGGCTTCGGATTGCGCGATATCAAGTCCCCTTACTCCCGGCTCAGCCCGTTTTTCGTCCATTTTAATAATATCCAGTTCGATCGCAAGTACACGGCCATCCATCAAATTGAACAGCTCGGATTTTCACCAAGCGATGTGCGCCATATTGTGCTAACCCACCTCGATTTCGATCATGCCGGTGGTCTAGAGGATTTCCCTGAAGCAACGGTACATGTCATGCAGGCTGAAATCGACGCCGCACAGGATCGCCACGGTTTCATCACAAAAAGGCGGTATCGTCCGGGGCAGTGGGATGAAGTCAAACGCTGGAAATACTATTCGGCGGGTGGCGAACCTTGGTTTGGTTTTGAAGCAGTCCGCGAGCTCGACGGGTTGCCGCCGGAGATTTTGTTAATCCCGTTGGTGGGGCACACGCGCGGTCATGCTGGCATTGCCATTGATACACCCGATGGCTGGCTTCTGCACGCAGGGGATGCCTATTTCTACCGACACGAGATGGATGCCGCTAACCGACGCTGCACGCCCGGTCTGCGGGCCTACCAATGGATGATGGAGGTCGATCGCAAGGCTAGGTTGCTCAATCAAGGTCGGCTGCACGAATTATCGGTGCAGCATAGTAAAGATGTGCGCGTGTTTTGCAGTCACGATGCTATTGAGTTAAAAGCCTTCGTTGACGAGTCTAGGATTTCTTAAAACTAGAAATTTCATCCTTCGTTCGGAATTGCTTTTGCCCGATCGCGAATTGACAAATAACCTAAATTCAGCCAAAACGCTTTTCGATCGATCGTTACCCGGTAAACCTCCGCTATCCACTGCAACCATAAGCATTGATGCAGTCAACGGCGTCAGTACCGGCATCTGGGCCGAAGACGGCGCCCGCACCATCCAAGTCGCCATCCACCCGGACACAAAACCTCAAGACTTGCGCCGTCCCGGTCACATTTTTCCCCTGCGGGCGATCGGACTCATCACCATGTGCCAGTTGCGTAAGTCCTGTTTAACTTTTTATGTTGAACCAGGATTGAGATTAGGATGAGGCTAATCTTTTCCAGGAATAACAAGTTTTTGACTTACAACCGCAGATAAACACAAATGACCGCAGAGGGATATAGGCTTTGGCAGCATCCTTAAAAAATTCTCTAAATCAAACCACACTCTTTTTCACCACCACTTCCACCTTTTCCGTCGTCCATTCCTCACTCGCATCAATCACAACCGTAATCTTTCGCTGAGGGTTATCTTCATCCACAACCGCCGCCAATAATTGTTCCAACGCATTGGTCGGTCTTTCCTTCCCAAATCCTTTCCGAGATTGGTCTAACGATGGCAATTCCAAAAACTGAAAATTCGTACCATCCACCGTCGCAAATACTTTAATAATATTTGCCGCTTCCTCATAATTTTGTGGTAATGATAGGTTGAGTTTTCTTCTTATATTTTGTCCGGGTTCTACCACCTCATAAGGAACACCGTCGGGATAGAATTTTGAAATACTAAAATCCGCATCAAGGTTCAAGGCAGTAATATTTAAAGTTCGATTAGATTCATTGCAAATTATTAAGTAAACACCTTTGTCCTGTTCTTCCAATACAGGAACTTTACCATCAGCATTCAAAACTACAGTTTGCCGTTTAACTGATTTAACCACTTCAACCTTAAGTTTACCATTTAAGCGAGCAAAAGCATCCTCGTTATCCAAATCTAAAATAGTCTCATATCTAGCAACATGGATTAATCGATTAATTAGCTTTTTAGATGCTTCTGGTTCATCGACTTTAATCGAAAAAAGAAGATTTTTGATAGGCTCCTTATTCTCATCTAAAATTAGATATTCGCCAGCTGAAGTAAGGGAAACAAAATAATCTACATTTTCATTTTTTTCTTCGTCCGAGCAGAATTCTATCCAACGATGACCTTCAACTTGTGTTTTCACCTGTTCAACAATTGTAGGAAGTAATGCAATATTGACACCAGGAAATGGTGGTAACGGGTCAGGCAGAATAACTCGAACTTTGCGAATTTGCTTTAACCCTGGCGATACATAAACAGCAGGAGAACCAATTTCAATCGTTCCTTCTGCTACTTCTACTAACTTAGGATGGAGGCTTCTAAGGCCAGGTATTTCTATTACTTCTGCCCAACAGTCTGATGCTCCCACTTCTACAACTTTAACTCTCATGATGCGGTTTTCCCTGTTCTGAAAATCTATCGTTCTGAATGTATAAATCTCAAATTCATCCCCTTTTGTAATCCCGCTCGCTTGTCCCATTTGTAGCTGAACTCTGTTTGTCTTAATATCTACTTTCATCACCGGCACCTTACGGCTAGCACCAACAGACTGACCCCCAAAAAAAGTACGTTCAGTCTCTCCCATCAACATGGGTGTTTGTCGTTCAAATTCCTTGTGAACTTGATTAGAAATTTGATTGAACAGATCCTCTACAGAAATTTCTGTCCCGTATTGTCGCAAAGCTTTTAATAAAAAATAAGTCAAAGCACCGTTGCGTTCCGTCCCTTCAAAAACCTTTTCATAAGCAAATTCATGCTCCCGACAAGCAGCTATTAAGGTATAACCTTTCGGTTCTGGTAACAAACCATTAACAACCGTAATATTGCGGCTATTTTCTGTTGAAGTTTGCCAATTTTGGGCTAATTCCTGAAGCGGGGCGACTAAACTATCCGTAGGTCGAGGAGTGGTGTCAATAAACCCTTCCCCGCGAATCCGGTCATCTCCGCTCATTTCTCTCGTTGCACCACCGGAATGACAGCTATCGAGTACGAGAGTGACAACCAACTCTTTTTCCACCATGTCTTCCAGCAATTTAGCAAATTCTATATCGCGCAAATAGCGGGAATTTGGTTGACCTATATCTGTCGGAACTAAGGCTTCATCTAATGCACCAAAACCTTTGAGGCTTTCAAAAATCGTTTTCGCCCGTCCCCCGTGACCAGAGTAGTGAATATAGACTCGATCTTGCGGTTGGGCTTTGGCTGTTAGTTCCTTGAATTTGGCAACAATATTTTCATACGTGGGTAAAAGTTCCGGGGGTTCTTGGGGTTGATTTGGATTCTCCGAAGCAGAAGCGGTGAGTTTAATAATTCGATCGGGGGCGAGATTGAAGGTGTCTTTTAAATAGGCTTCGACGTTGTTAATATCCCGCACGCATCCCCCCAGGCTTTTGTAGTAGTTACCGTCTGGCAAACGGTGGGGGAAGTAGAAATTGATACCGATGAGGAGGGCCCAGAAGTTAGGGGTTTGGTTAGTCATGGTCGATCGTGGGTAAGGGGTTTGGGAAAGGTTTGATTTTTATATAGGAGTAAACTGGGGGTTTTTATGCAGTTTTCCCTCTAAAACTATCAAAGCTTATTGCATAAGTCTCTGTCAATTTCCAGGGCTTCTTCATCATTAGGATTAGGCTTGAGGTAATTATCTATAAAATTGCAGCCTTCCTTAAGTAAATAATGAACATCCCACCGCCACAGTTTCACGGTGTTGTCACCACTGCCAGTGGCCAGCAGCTTGCCATTGGGGCTGAAACTGACACCCCAAACCCCGTTTGTATGCCCAGTGAGGGTGTTAATTTCCTTGCCGGTGGTGGTATCCCACAGTTTCACGGTTCTGTCAGCACTGCCAGTGGCCAGCAGCTTGCCATTGGGGCTGAAACTGACAGCCCGAACCGTGTCTGTATGCCCAGTCAGGGTTTTAATTTCCTTGCCGGTGGTGGTATCCCACAGCTTCACGGTTTTGTCAGAACTGCCAGTGGCCAGCAGCTTGCCATTGGGGCTGAAACTGACACCCCAAACCCAGTTTGTATGCCCAGTGAGGGTGTTAATTTCCTTGCCGGTGGTGGTATCCCACAGTTTCACGGTGTTGTCACGACTGCCAGTGGCCAGCCGCTTGCCATTGGGGCTGAAACTGACAGCATAAACCCCGTCTGTATGCCCGGTGAGGGTGTTAATTTCCTTGTCGGTGGTGGTATCCCACAGTTTCACGGTTTTGTCACCACTGCCAGTGGCCAGCAGCTTGCCATTGGGGCTGAAACTGACAGCCCGAACCCTGTCTGTATGCCCAGTGAGGGTTTTAATTTGCTTGCCGGTGGTATCCCACAGTTTCACGGTTTTGTCAGCACTGCCAGTAGCCAGCAGCTTGCCATTGGGGCTGAAACTGACACCCCAAACCCCGTTTGTATGCCCAGTGAGGGTGTTAATTTGCTTGCCGGTGGTGGTATCCCACAGTTTCACGGTTTTGTCCGCACTGCCAGTGGCCAGCCGCTTGCCATTCGGGCTGAAACTGACAGCATAAACCGCGTTTGTATGGCCAGTGAGGGTTTTAATTTCCTTGTCGGTGGTGGTATCCCACAGTTTCACGGTTTTGTCATCACTGCCAGTGGCCAGCAGCTTGCCATTGGGGCTGAAACTGACACCCCAAACCAGCTTTGTATGCCCGGTGAGGGTTTTAATTTCCTTGCCGGTGGTGGTATCCCACAGTTTCACGGTTTTGTCAGCACTGCCAGTGGCCAGCCGCTTGCCATTCGGGCTGAAACTGACAGCCCGAACCACGTCTGTATGGCCAGTGAGGGTGTTAATTTGCTTGCCGGTGGTGGTATCCCACAGTTTCACGGTTTTGTCACGACTGCCAGTGGCCAGCCACTTGCCATTGGGGCTGAAACTGACACCCCAAACCCAGTGTGTATGCCCAGTGAGGGTGTTAATTTGCTTGCCGGTGGTGGTATCCCACAGTTTCACGGTGTTGTCAGCACTGCCAGTGGCCAGCAGCTTGCCATCGGGGCTGAAACTGACAGCATAAACCTCGTTTGTATGCCCAGTGAGGGTGTTAATTTGCTTGCCGGTGGTGGTATCCCACAGTTTCACGGTTCTGTCAGCACTGCCAGTGGCCAGCAGCTTGCCATCGGGGCTGAAACTGACAGCATAAACCCAGTTCGCGTGTCCGCCCAAGGTGTTTGGTGCTGCTGCCTGGGAAACTGTATTTAATAATGACAGTTCTACTTGGGTACGAGTATCAGCATCTACCCAAGGTGTACGTTGCATTTGCACAACCGCTTTTAAACTTGTTTTGACAGCTTTTGACTTATTATCTAAATTTAAAAGCGCATCGGAATATTGAGCCAGAGAATTAATTTGAGTAATAGCAGCACGCCACAAACCAAAACCAGCTAACCCTGCTAAACCCAAAGCTATTGCTGAAAAGCCACTCAGCCCAACAATCGTCAGTTGCCGCCTGCGTTGCTTTTTTTGTCTTTCTCTATCCCGTTCTTTAACGCTAACCTGAATAAAATCTCGTTCCTCCTGCGTCATTTCATCTGCACGTTGACGCAACCAATCTTCTGCCACAGTCAACGATGTCCCCCGCAACAAACCTCCAGAGTCATGGTTGTTATTTTTCCACTCCCGTAACCCCATCTTCAACCGTTCTTGCCAAGTCCGAAACTGACGGTTAGCATTCATCCACTCGCGCAGAGTGCCCCATTCTCGAATCAGCGCTTCATGCACTACCTCTACCGTATCTTCCTGTTCTTGCCGTCCCGTCACTACCAATCTTGCTTGATATCCCGCTAAATAACTGACCAAATTCCAATTATCTTCCCCCACTTCCGCACGGGTAGCAACGCGCCTAGTATCTTCCGTTCCTTCCCCCGGACGCACTAATTGCACAAAAATTCGCTGCGCCTGCTTTTTCTCTGTTTCATTCAGTTTTTGATAAACCTGTTCTGCATGATTGGCAATGGCTTTTTTTACCCCGCCAATCTCTTCATAAGCTTGGTGAGTTAACTCTCGGTTGATTTGCTTTTCCCACAAGCGAGTTAGAGCAAATTCTAATAAGGGCAAATTCCCCGGTTCTTGCCCCACATCATCGAGAATGCGTTGGGTTAATTGCGGTTCTAATTGGACTGCCAATTTTTGAGCAGGTAATTCAATTGCTGCCTGTAATTCTTCCCGCTTCATGGAACTAAGCAATTGTGGTGTAAATTCCTGCAAAGCATCCCGAAACGGACGATAGGAAAGCACATAACCGTAAAAGTCAGCGCGTAACGTCAAAACTAATGTAATATTTTTTTGAGCAATCGCCGTTAGCAACTCATTAGCAAAACGTTCCTGTTCTTCCTTCACCTGACAAAGGGTGTACAGTTCCTCAAATTGGTCGGCAACTAACAACAAGCGTTTACCTTGGTTACGCTCTAAAATGCGAGATACAACTTGCTGTAAAGTGATTCTCCCATTTTGTAAGTCGCCGGCTAATCCTACCGCTTCCCGCAATTGTTGAGTTTCACCGGCTTCTGGTTCTAATTGCCGCACTAAGGCAGAAGCCAAAGGCAAAAACGGTTCTTTTCCGGGACGAAATGATTCAATTAACCAATTTCCTTCTTTTCGCAATTTGGGAATTAATCCCGCATACACCACAGAAGATTTACCACTTCCACTTGGCCCAACGACAGCTACTAAGGGTTGTGTCTGAGTGACTTCTACTAACTTATTTACAAACTTTTCTTGTCCAAAAAAGAAGTCGGCATCTTCTTCTTTAAATGCAGACAATCCTTGGTAAGGGTTAGGCGGAATCACATCTTCAAAAGCAATTATACCGTCATCAATCGGAGCATCTATTAAGTTCTTTTTCTTAAAAACCGGAGTTTCATGCTCTAGGAAACTCATCATCTGCGAACGCCCTAAATCGTAGGCTTCTTCCACTTCATACCCAGCCGCAATCCCATCATAAAATGCCACCGCAAAGGCGACGGCTGCTTTATCTCCCACGGCTCTATTCATGCCAACTACATAATTAACGTATTGGCTAATTGCATCAGCTTGTACTTCCGAATAACAAGCATTGAGAATTACGCACTCTACCCCTTTTTTGGCAAATAATTTAAACATACTGGCGAGGGCATTTGTCTGCACTAGCGCCATTTTTCCAGTATCATCTTCTAGGACAATTCCATCTTCTCCCGCACCATGTCCGCAAAAGTGAACAATATTCGGTTGATAATCTAAGATAGCCCGGTAAAAGTCACGGGAACGCACGGCCCATTTTTGTTCTAATTTATACAGTTCTCGTTTATTTGCCCGTCGTAATCCTTCGTCAATTTCCCGGATTTCTTGATCCAATCGCAACGGAGCCGTATTTTTGGGATTAGCTGCCAGAATCAGAATTGTTTTGACGCGGGCATTGTTACTCATAAGACACAGGAATGATAGGATAATTTTTCAACAAGCTAGACGGCTCTCCTGAGTTTTAGGTGATTATAAAAATAAAACTTCCCGTGGTACAGCCCGGAAAGCCTGCGTGAGCGAGACGCTCACACTACCGTTTCCACCACAAATCCAGAATAGCTCTTTATCCAAATTAAATGTATACTTATCAGGATTTTTTGCCTACCAGAGAAACTTTTCATTGGGAATAAAAAGAACTTGCTGCCGGCAACTCCCGCGCCGTAGTTCCAGACAACTTCTTGAATCAGATAAAAAGGCACTTTGTCCCAAAGCAGATAGGAAATCGGAATTGCTTTGGCCCGATCGCGAATTGACAAATAACCTAAATTCAGCCAAAACGCTCCTCGATCGATCGTTACCCGGTAAACCTCCGCTATCCACTGCTCGCACCAGTTTAAATACTCATCTAACCCCAAGAATTTTTCGTACTCTTTGCCGATATTATAAGGCGGGCTGGTAACGGTTAAATCTACAAATTGATCGGGCAGCAGCTTCAATGCTTCCAAACAATCCATGTTATAAATTAGGCAATTAGGAGCTTGGAAGTACGGTTTACCTAAAATATTCGCGATCTCAGTCAAGCTCATGAAATATTGGGGAGAGATTTTGTTGACAAGATGCAATAATTATAGTAAGTGACTTTAGAAATATTGTCAAACTCATCTGGATTGGCCGATCGCCCTGCCGGAAACAAAAGGTTACAATCACAAATACATTCTATTTCCATAACATTTTATAGCTTGAACTTCTCAGTGCCCAATAACAACACCTCAACACAATCATTTCAATTTGACTCGATCGACAGCGCCCTCGCAGACCTCAAAGCAGGTCGCCCCCTGGTAGTAGTCGATGACGAAAATCGCGAAAACGAAGGCGATGTGATTTGTGCTGCCCAATTCGCCACCCCCGACAACATCAATTTTATGGCCGTGAACGCGCGGGGTTTGATTTGTCTGGCATTGAGTGGCGAAAGGCTCGATCGCCTGGAACTGCCCCTCATGGTCAGCAAAAACACCGACAACAACCAAACTGCCTTCACCGTCAGCATCGATGCAGTCAACGGCGTCAGTACCGGTATCTCGGCCGAAGACAGAGCCCGCACCATCCAAGTCGCCATCCACCCGGACACCAAACCTCAAGACTTGCGCCGTCCCGGTCACATTTTTCCCCTGCGGGCGATCGACGGTGGCGTCCTCAAACGCGCCGGTCACACCGAGGCCTCGGTTGACCTCGCCAGACTCGCTGGCCTGTATCCTGCCGGCGTGATCTGCGAAATTCAAAACCCCGACGGTTCCATGTCGAGGTTGCCGGAATTAATCGAGTACGCCAAAACCCACAACCTTAAAATAATCAGTATTGCTGACTTAATTAGCTACCGACTCAAGCACGATCGATTCGTCCGCCGCGAAACCGTCGCCAAATTGCCCACTCAATTCGGCGAGTTTATGATTTACGCCTACCGCGACACCCAAGACAATTCAGAACACGTTGCTATTGTCAAGGGCGACCCGGCAGAATTTAAAGACAAACCCGTGATGGTGCGGGTGCATTCCGAATGCCTGACAGGCGATGCTTTGGGTTCCCTGCGCTGCGACTGCCGGATGCAACTGCAAGCGGCACTGAAAATGATCGAAAATGTCGGTTCTGGCGTCATAGTTTACTTGCGCCAAGAAGGTCGGGGCATTGGATTGGTAAATAAACTAAAAGCTTACTCGCTGCAAGATTTGGGATTCGATACCGTAGAAGCCAACGAACGGTTGGGATTTCCCGCCGACTTGCGGAACTACGGCGTGGGAGCACAAATGCTCAACGATTTGGGAGTTAAAAAAATTCGGTTGATTACCAACAACCCGCGCAAAATTGCGGGTTTGAAAGGTTACGGCATTGAAGTAGCCGATCGCGTCCCTTTACTAATTGAAGCCACAGATTACAACTCGATCTATCTGGCAACAAAAGCCGAAAAACTCGGTCATATGCTACTGCAAACTTATTTAGTAACAGTGGCGATTCAGTGGAACGAAAAAGCAGAAGGAAAAGAGGAAGATTCTGCCATTCAAAATCGGTACGAACACCTCGAAAAGCTGCGGCATTTGGCGGCTAGCCAGCACTTGCTGCTGCAAGAAGAAGCGCGGCCGGTGGGCATAGCCCTTTTCGGAGAAGGCTCCCTCATCGTTCACCTGGGCTTCGATCAAGCCGGACTCGCAGCCCCCGACTGGTACTCGGAGGTAAACCATCCTTACGTCAAGGCGATCGGCAAAATTCTGGGCGAAATCAGCACTGAGCCGAATTTGCAAACATTAGAATTCATGGTTTCCTCCGGTGGAGATCCGCTCAAAACCCTGCAAGTCCAGCTCGATCGCGAGACATTCCTGTTGTCGGAATTAACCGGAATTTGCGATCGGCTCGAACCTCAAAAAATCTACAGTTTTGCTCCTCTTCCCTGAAGGCAAAAGGTAGAAGCCAACCCCCCCCTACCCCAGCAGGGGGGAAGGCAGAAGCCAAGAAAAACTGTGAATTTCTGAACAATACTTGTTGATACCAGCATCTTCCTTTCGTCAGAAAGCAGCCACCAATAACAACAGTGAATAACAATGTTGATTGCCGTCTAATATTATGTCCGGTCGATTACCAGAAATCAGGTAGGGGCGGGTAAACCTGCCAATATCTGCCAATAATTGACAATCTCAAAAACCCGCCCGACCGAGATATTATGGTGAATGTTGATTGCCGTCTAATATTATGTCCGGTCGATTACCAGAAATCAGGTAGGGGCGGGTAAACCTGCCAATATCT
>NZ_JAUBOV010000079.1:0-16371 GCF_036700405.1 Microcoleus sp. T3_D1 | reverse complement strand
GCCAATAATTGACAATCTCAAAAACCCGCCCGACCGAGATATTATGGTCAATCCATCGAACATGATATAACAAGTCGATGTAGCGACACTTGATAGAGAACCGTCGATGCACATTTATATTCTTAAGCAGTATTAATAGTCATTAAATCATTCAAGAGGCTTTTTAATTAATGTTAATTTTTTTAGACATTGATGGTGTACTTATTCCTGACAGAAGACATGGAAGATATAACTCTCTAGCAGATATAATGAAATTTAATTCCGATTGCCTTAATCACTTTGAAAATGTCCTCCGTTCCTATCCTAATGCGCGAGTAGTAATTTCATCCTCTTGGAAAGAAATATTCCCCTTCGAGGTAATCCCTCCATTGTTTTCACCAGATATCGCTAGCCGTATTATCGGATTCACCCCTTTCCTCAATCCCAAAAATATTCACCGACACAAATATCTACGACACCAGGAAGTTCTTGAGTATCTTCGACAAAATCAAGCAGAAAACTCACCTTGGGTAGCCATTGACGATATTCCAGAACACTATCCGCCAGATGCGCCAGTTGTGGCTATTGATGATTACAATGGTTTTGACCAGAACTCAGCAAAGATACTTTCAGAATATCTAACTTGATTTCAAAGGTTAGGAAAAAAGTATCGGCATAGAGAGGGTAAATTTGACATGGAAATGAACGTTGGTGACTTTCTGCACCGACTCGATCTCAGGGGACAAGCACTTAAAGGCACCAACCTTGGCGGTGCGGAACTCCGGGGAGCCAACCTGCGAGGCACGGATCTCCGAGAAACCAACCTCAGCGGCGCTATGCTCAGGTATGCAGACCTGATGGAAGCCGACCTCAGCGGCGCTAATCTCAGCGGGGCGGATTTAGCTGAATCATTTCTTAATTTAGCTAACCTCACTAGAGCTGATTTGACTGGGGCTGTCCTCCGAGAAGCTACTCTCGTAGGAGCAGAATTCACGGGCGCAAACCTCAAACAAGCAAGTTTGATCAAGGCTAATTTAGTAGGAGCAAATCTCCACGAAGCCAACTTAACCAGAGCCAACCTTAGCGGGGCGGATTTGCGCGGTTCTCAGTTGAGCGGCGCCATTTTAGACAAGGCCGTATACAACAACCGGACTATCTTTCCCGAAGATATTGATCCGGGTGCAATGGGAGCATTTTTGCTAGCTCCCAATGCTTCGCTCCCTGGCTTAAATCTGGCTATGGTAGATTTGACCGAAGCGGATTTAAAAGGAGCCGATTTGCGGCGGACAAACTTATACCAAGCTATTTTATTTGGCGCAAAACTCGATCGGGCAAACTTAGCAGGAGCCAACCTCAGCGGAGCGGACTTGAGGGAAGCCAGTTTGAGCGGCACGATTTTGGAGAAAGCTGTTTACAGCAACAAGACTTTGTTTTCAGAAGGTATTGACCCCAGTCTGGGCGGAGCTTATTTAATTGCTCCCAATGTATCGCTGCAAGGGGTAAATTTAACCGGAGCCGACTTAAACGGGTCAGATTTAAGCGGAGCTAATTTGAGCGCTTCTAACTTAACTTCGGTAAATCTCAAAAATGTAGACCTCAGCAGAGCTAGCTTAAAAAAAGCTTACCTCAAAGGTGCAAACTTGGAGGGAACTGATTTGAGAGGAGCCGATTTAAGCGGCGCAATTTTACACCAAGTAAACTTGAGTTCTGCTGACCTCCGGGGTGTAGACTTAACAAGGGCTGACCTCAGCGACGCTAATTTAAGGGATGCCGATTTGAGGGAGACAGATTTCACCGGAGCTACTTTGCTGTTCGCTAACTTGAGCGGGGCAGACTTGAGAGGTGTAGACTTGACAAAAGCTGACCTCAGCGGCGCTAAGTTAAACGAAGCCGATCTCCGAAAAGCAGATTTGATGAGAGTAAATTTGGAGGGAGCAGATTTAACTGAGGCCGATTTGAGCGATGCTCATTTATTCCGAGTTAATCTCAGAGGTGCTAACCTAAAAGGTACTAACCTCAAAGGCGCAAGTTTAAAAGGGGTATTTTTGACTGACGCTTATTTGAGCGAAACGGATTTGACCGATATAGATCTGAGTCCGAGTTTTTTTGAATTGCCATTAGAATCGGAATGGTAATTAGTTGACTGTTAACAATCGAAAATCTACAATAAAAAATCGCCGCTCGAAAATTGCTCGATTATTAACAATCTAAAATCTAAAATCTAAAATCTAAAATGGATCGACCGTTAGGCTCTGTTATTCAAGGTTCCCTCAGCAAGGGATTAGAAGTGCGACTGCACGCCGATGTTTCGGTGGAAGATATGAGGGTGGGGAAATTTCTAGTAGTGCGGGGGGTGCGATCGCACTTTTTCTGTATGCTCACCGACGTGTCTCTCGGAACTTCAAGCGCCCGCATTTTATCGAATCCTCCCAATCCCGACGACGATTTTCTGCTCGCAGTGCTAGCAGGTAGCAGCACCTACGGTACGATCGAACTGTCGCCGATGTTGATGTTGACTGCTGAACGAGAAAAACAGCAGGCAATTTTCGACCCGAGGAAAAACGGCGGAGTTCGCGAGAACAAGTTGGCGTTAGGAAATTTGGCTTCTTTTGAGTCACAAAGCGGTGCGGATATTGAGTTGCTGCCGGTCAAAACTATTCCCAGCCACTTTTCGCAGGTGTTTGATGCCAAAGAAAGTGATTTTCGGGCAGTTTTTGGCTGGGAGGATGACCCGTATCGCCGCAATTTTGCGATCGGCAAACCGATTGACATGGACGTTGCTGTGTGCTTGGATTTAGACCGATTTGTGGAACGCAGCAACGGAGTTTTTGGGAAGTCGGGAACGGGAAAATCTTTTCTGACGCGCTTGCTATTGTCGGGAATTATTCGCAAGCAGGCTGCTGTTAATTTAATTTTTGATATGCACTCGGAGTACGGGTGGGAAGCTGTTTCGGAAGGGAAACAGTTCAGCACTGTTAAAGGTTTGCGGCAGTTGTTTCCCGATAAAATTCAGATTTATACCCTCGATCCAGAATCGACAAAACGCCGGGGTGTCCGCGACGCTCAAGAATTATTTTTGAGTTTCGATGAAATAGAAGTGGAAGACATCGCGCTGGTACAACGCGAGTTAAATTTGTCGGAAGCTAGTATCGAAAATGCAATAATTTTGCGAAACGAGTTGGGCAGCAGTTGGATCAATAAGTTGCTGGAAATGAGCAATGAAGATATTTCAATGTTTTGCGAAGAGAAGCGGGGAAATAAATCTTCGATTATGGCTTTGCAGCGAAAATTAGAGCGCTTAAACGACTTGAAATATATTCGGAAACGCTGTCCGAAAAATTATGTGAGTGAAGTTTTGCAGTGTTTGGATGGGGGGAAAAATGTAGTAATTGAGTTCGGTTCGCACTCGGATTTGCTGTCCTATATGTTAGCAGCAAACGTAATTACTCGCCGCATTCACGGCTCTTACGTGCGGAAAGCTGAGAAGTTTTTGCAGAGCAAAAATCCGTGCGATCGCCCGCAGCCATTGGTGATTACCATAGAGGAAGCTCACCGCTTTCTCGATCCGGCGATCGTGCGATCGACTATTTTCGGTACAATTGCCAGAGAAATGCGAAAATACTTCGTAACCCTGCTGATTGTAGACCAGCGTCCCTCCGGCATCGACGGCGAAGTCATGTCGCAAGTCGGCACCCGGATCACAGCTTTGCTAAACGACGATAAAGACATCGATGCTATTTTTACCGGCGTTTCAGGAGGGCAGAGTTTGCGATCGGTTTTGGCAAAACTCGACTCCAAACAGCAAGCATTAGTTTTGGGGCACGCCGTACCGATGCCCGTCGTCGTGCAAACTCGCGCCTATGACGAGCAATTCTACAGAGAAATTGGGGATATTGACTGGCAAGAAATGCCCGACGAACAAGTATTTGCCGAGGCAGAATCTGCTAAAATGGATTTGGGATTTTAACAACAGATCAAACCATTATAAAATCCCTCTTGAGCAGCGTTAATCTGCGTGCATCTGCGGTAAAATAATCTAATTCCTATGTTTTAATAATTAATTCAACACGGCGGTTTTTCTCCCTCCCCACCGGGTTGTCTGAGCCGTCTAAATTATTATTAGGAGAAATCGGTTTAGTTTTGCCGTACCCTTTGGTTTGCATCCGGGTATTCTGCACCTTGAAAACGTTAATAAAATAATATTTTACCGCTGCGGCTCGCTTCTGGGAAAGTTCTAGATTATAGGCATTTTCTCCTTTGTTGTCGGTGTGTCCGTTGATGAATATTTGGGCGTTTTTGTAATGTCTCAGCAGCAGATTGATCTTGGTGAGAGTGGGTTTAGCTTGGGCGCGGACGTTATATTTATCAAAATCAAATAAAATAGTTTCTGGCACATTAATTCTGATGCCTTCAGGTACTTTTTCGGCGTTCAACTCTGTTTCAATGTTTTTGACAGTCTCGGTTGTTATTTGAGTGGGTAGCTGCTCCTCTGTCGCAGTTTGATTAGCGGTGATATTCTCAATTTTTACGGTAGTCTGAGCAATAATTTCAACTTTTACTGTAGTAGGAATAATTGGTATTACTTCTAAGGTTGTAACTGCTGTTGATTCTGATTCAACAGTATCAAGTTTTGCGGATTTACTGGCAGCCAACTGAGAGGATGAGGTCGCGAAAAGCAATGATGAGATTATCGTAGTATTAATCAGTCTAATTAGCTTGGTCATTTCTCAATTACCTCTTAATTGGAATATTGTTGAATAGGGTAATAGAGCTACCCTCATATATAGTGGAATATAGATCCAAAGACTTGGCTTTCGGTTGTAACCAACCTACGAATACAAACTGCCCTTTGAGCGTAGTGCCTGGTTTAATTATAATTTGGGTATTATTGGAGGGAGGTAATAAATTATATCGTTGCCCATAGTTGTCGTAGAGATACATACCATCTTTACCATTAAGCATTACAACTTCCTTGCTACCATTTGTAATCGCCATAGTCACTATAATGCTATCTTCACCAAAGGTAATTTTTGTCAGCCGTCTCCATAGTTGGTTAGTGATAACCCGGATGTCGTAAGTTTGCGTAGGTGGCAGAGAGTTTGTAGGTTTCTGGGCAACCTCTAAACTCGTTTGAGTCGGACTTGGTTTGGGAGATTGAGTCTGAATTGGCGTAGGAGTTGGATTATTGGGTGCGGGCGATGCGGCGGGTTCTTGTGCTATTGGTGTTTGAACGGGAGGTGAAATGGATGGAGTTTGAATTGGCGTAGGAGTTGGGGTATTGGGTGCGGACGCGGCGGGTTCTTGTGCCAATGGGTTTTGCACACAGGCGACACACACCAGCGATAGTAATGCTAATTGTGGGAAATTTTTAGCTTTCATTGCAGCACCCGATCGAGCTTTTGTGCTAATTTTAATAGGGAGTGGTAGCTTTTGTTGCGGGTTGAATCTAGCCTGGAGAATTAGATGAGCTACAAAGTACGCGCGTGCGTAGCTATCCCGTAGGGAATCGCCCTTAAAATCTCTTTAACTAGAAAGTGCGATCGAACGTCCAAAAAATTAGGCCCCAGCTTTGAGTCAGAAGCTTTTCCCCATTCACCCCCTAACCCCTCATCCCTAACTGCCCAAAATTTGCTTAAGCTTAAACATGATCGAGATGATGGAGCCTAGGGGCACAATGAAAGTCAAACAGGGCAACCGCCAGCCTTTATACACCTTGTCGTTACTCGTAGCCGAATAGGATTAGCATATTTAAATCAAAATGTCAATAAATATTTTAAACAGTTACTCGCATTTAATACGGCGATCGAGTTCGGTTATCTCGCATCCCCCCATCTAGGCAGCGAGAAAATTTCAAGCGATGATGGAACAGAGAGCAAAACAAAGCCCTCGAATAGCATGAGTCTGTTTGCATGAGTATTTTGAAGTTGAGTTGCAGTTAAAACTAACAGGGAATTCAAAACCTTAAGGAAAAATGTAGAATCTTGACCTTAAGACAGAGGTTTTTACTCTTTACGATCCTCAAAATTGGGAATAATATTGAGAAAACTAAACTCTTGCTCCACTTCGCCTGGAACTAGCCGTTAAAGCTAGCTAGCTACCGAAAATAGACGGCGATTACTGGAAAATCAAGCACAAAAGTAATCCCAAACAAAAAGCTTCTACCGATCGTCACCGATAAACAAGAGGGGAAACATCCCCTTTGTCGCAGTCTTTATCCCACTTGCAAAAGTGGGACAGGGTATCACCAACTTTTTATCTGTTGTTACAAGGAGTGCAATACTCACCCATGTCCACCACAACCCCCAAAAACAAAACAGTGAAAGCCGATCGCATGGGCAGCCGGCCATACTCCTCAACGGATACGGTTCGTGCCTATCTGCACGAGATCGGTCGCGTACCCCTGCTAACCCGAGAAGAAGAAATTGTTTTCGGGAAGCAAGTGCAGCAAATGATGAAATTAATCGAAGCAAAACAAGCACTTGCTAAAGAATGGCAGCGGGATCTGACAGATCAAGAGTGGGCTGCCGAAATGGAGTTGACCGAACCTGAACTTAGCCGCATCTTACACATAGGGCGGCGGGCTAAGCAAAAGATGATTGAAGCGAATTTGCGGCTAGTAGTGGCGATCGCCAAAAAATACCAGAAACGCAATATGGAATTCTTGGATTTAATTCAAGAAGGTACTCTTGGTTTAGAACGAGGAGTGGAAAAATTTGACCCGATGCGGGGATACAAATTTTCTACCTATGCCTACTGGTGGATTCGGCAAGCAATTACCCGCGCGATCGCTCAACACGCCCGCACCATTCGATTGCCAATTCACATCACCGAAAAACTCAACAAAATCAAAAAAGTGCAGCGGGAACTCACGCAGCAGTTGGGCAGGTCTCCCTCCCCTGGGGAAATTGCCACCGCCCTCGAACTGCACCCTTCCCAGATTCGGGAATACCTGCTGATGGCAAGACATCCAGTTTCTTTGGACTTGCGGGTAGGAGACAACCAAGATACCGAACTGCAAGAACTCTTAGAAGACGAAACGGCATCTCCAGAAAACTACATTACCTCGGAATTGCTGCGGCAAGACCTCGATACTTTGATATCAGAACTTACCCCCCAGCAGCGAGATGTCATAATTCTGCGCTTCGGTTTGGAAGACGGCACCGAAATGTCTCTGGCGAAAGTCGGAGAACGGTTAAATCTCAGCCGGGAACGGGTGCGGCAGCTAGAACATCAAGCCCTCGCCCACCTGCGCCGCCGCCAATCTCAAGTCCGAGAATACTTGGCTAGTTAGTCACTAAAAAAGTTGAGATTTTTCCCAAAAATCTCAACTTTTTTTTCGTGTTGGCGCTGCTGGGAAGGATACTTTTATACCAGTTCAAAAAAAGAATGCAACTGTAGGCCCGTGCTCCAAACCCTTATGGAATAGGTCACGCCAAATTATTCAATTCTTTAATCTAAAATCTCAAATCTAAAATGGTATTATTGGACGGGTCGATCGCCCGATCGGGGCGGACGCAAAATTGGTCAAAACTAATCTTAGATTTATGTTCAGGCATCGGGCGGGCGATCGTTCCTTCAAGTTAATAGCCAAAATTAAGCCAAATACCCGGTTTCTCTACGATCTTGGTGAAAATGGTACAAGAGGCGCTTGGAACCAGCTATTTTAAATTTTGGGGTCTGGAGTGGTTTTGACTTATTTGATATTGACAGGAAGTTTAGAAGCGATCGCGATCGTGCTTGCTCTCTCGCCCGGTAACTTCAGCATCGCATTCCCCGCAGGGCGGGCACACGACTCGGACATCAAATCCGGCGTTTTAAGCTCGCAATCCCCGCCAAATCCTCCGCCAGATACAGCTAGCATAGGTTTAGCAGATGGCATTTACCTCTACGGTCAGTCGAGCAAGCCAGAGGAAATTAAACAAGAATATTTGGTATTTGAAATGCGGCAGAGTAAGGTAGTCGGCGCTTTTTACCTGCCTCGGTCTGCTTTTTACTGTTTTTACGGCACCAGCGATCGAACTCAGTTAAATTTAACAGTAGTGGACACTTACGACGGCAGTCGCTCTCCCTACTCGGTAAACCTGCAACAGTATTACCCAATTTCCACCATCAGCGACAACGATCATCGCATCTTGGGTCTTTGCACGGAATCTCACAAAGAGCAAGTGTGGGAAAAGTAGGAAACACGCGCTGCGCCACCAGTCAATAGATTTTAGATTTTAGATTTTAGATTGTAGATTTTAGAATTGAAGAAAGCAACCCCACTGATACATCGGGTGCCCCCGGACTAAATTGCTTTCGGTCAGGGTTCACGACGGTTCAGGAAACAGTAGTAAAATTGCTCCTGAGTTTGAGAATTTCGGACGGACACCACACACATGGCACAATGAAACTGCGTCGAAAAACACTATCGATCATTGGCATTACCATCGCTGGACTGACTAGCATTCTGTATGTCGCCTCCTCAAGCATCCTCTTGGGCAGCCTGATCAAAGCAGAGGAACAAGAAGCAACACAGGTTGTCAAGGGAGTGCTCAGTGTTTTCGGGCAAACCGCAGATGACTTCAACTCGCGCTTTGCCGACTGGTCGTCCTGGGACGACACCTACGATTTTATCCAAAACCGCAACTCAGAATTCATTGCCTCTAATTTAGTTCCAGAAGGGCTGGCTAATATAAGAGTTAATATAGCCATATTTGTCAATAATTCTGGCAAAATAGTTTACGGTACGGGTTTAGACAGCCAAAAGCTGAAACTAACGCCTGTTCCAGAAGCATTAAAACGGCGCATTTCTCTCAGCGACCCGCTGTTGCACCACCCCAACGCCAAAAGCAGCCTCGCTGGTATCATGCTGCTACCGTCAGGGCCAATACTGATTACTTCCCGGCCTATTCTCACCACTAAAAGCACTGGCCCGATCCGAGGTACGCTGATATTCGGGCGCAATTTGGATGCTACGGGCATTGCAAAGGTTTCTAAAATTACTCGCTTGCCGCTAATCGTACACAGCGTGAATGAGGCTAGGTTGCCTGCAGACTTCCAGAAAGCGCGGGAGAAACTGTCGGAAAAAAAACCGATTTTGGTGCGTCCTTTAAGCGAAGAGTCGATCGCGGGTTACGCTTTGATCAGGGATATTTACAACCAACCTGCGCTGCTATTGCGGGTGGATATCCCCAGAGAAATATACCGGCAAGGTCAAATTAGTTTGCTGTACCTGCTGGTGTCTGTAGGGTTAGCGGGAATTGGGTTGATCGGCTGCACTCTGCTGCTGTTAGAGCGTCTGGTGCTGTCTCGGTTGAGCAGTTTGGCCAAAGCAGTGAACCGCGTCAGCAGCAGCCAAGACCTGTCGGTGCGACTGCCGGTGACGGGCGAAGACGAGTTGTCCGACCTTGCCCATACTATCAACGGAATGTTGAGTGCGATCGCCCAAGCCGACAGCGAACAACTTGAGGAAAAAGCCCGCTACAGAGCCGTAGTCGAGCAAGCTACAGATTGCATATTCCTGTGGGACGCTCAAACCAAACGCCTTTTGGAAGCCAATACAGCGTTTAGAAACTTGCTCGATTACAGTCTTGATGCGATTTCGCAACTGACTATTTACGATATCATCGCTTACTCTAAAGACCTAATTGACAACAATATTGAGTTGCTGCTGGCGGACAAAAAATTCAGAATTGGCGAAGTTCTCTACCGCCGCCGAGACGGTTCCTGCGTGGACGTGGAAGTAAGCGGGAGCGTGATTTCCTACGGCGGCCGCGAGATTATTTGCACGGTTGTCCGCGACATTACCGAGCGCAAACAAGCCGAAGCCGAACTGCGAGCCTCGGAAGAACGCTACAGACTTTTGTTTAAAAATAACCCCCATCCAATGTGGGTTTACGATTTAGAAACTCTGGAATTTATAGCCGTCAATCAGGCTGCTATCCAACACTACGGCTACACTCGCGACGAATTTCTCAAGATGACCGTTGCGGACATTCGTCCCCCCCAAGAGATGCCGAGATTGATAGAAAATATCTCTCCAGTAGATGCCGGTATTGAGTTTGCAGGTGTGTGGCAGCACCAGAAAAAAGACGGAACAATTATTGATGTAGAAATTACTTCTTATGCTCTGGTATTTGATAGTAGAAATGCTGAATTAGTGCTGGCTCACGACGTAACCGACCGCTTGCAAGCCGAGGCAGAACTCTACAAGGCAAAGGAAGCTGCAGAAGCAGCTAATTTGGCTAAAAGTCAGTTTTTGGCTAACATGAGCCACGAACTGCGAACTCCTCTGAATGCGATTATCGGTTACAGCGAGATCCTGCAAGAAGAGGCTTTAGATTTGGGCGAAGAAACTTTTGTCTCGGATTTGGAGAGAATTCACAATTCAGGCCAGATTTTACTTTCCTTAATTAATGATATTCTCGACTTGTCGAAGATTGAAGCCGGTCACGCGGAACTTGAATTAGAAACTTTTGACGTGTCGGAGGCAGTTCAAGATGTAGCCAGAACTGTTGCACCGCTATTTTTGCGAAACACTAATCGCCTGAATGTGGAGTGTCCTAATAATCTTGGCGAATTGTACTCCGATAAAATTAAGTTGACTCAAATTTTGTTTAATTTGCTCAGTAATGCAGCTAAGTTTACTCATAAAGGGACAATTACACTCAGCGTTGAAAGAATTAAAAATGACGAGAATAGTGGGGGTTCTGAACGGTTAATTTTTAAGTGTACTGATACGGGGATTGGGATTACTCCTGAACAGCTACAAAAGTTATTTCAACCTTTTACGCAAGCTGATGCTTCGACTACCCGCAAGTACGGAGGTACGGGTTTGGGTTTGTCAATAGCGCAGAAATACTCTCAGATGCTGGGGGGAGAAATTACTGTCAATAGCGAGTTTGGCAAGGGATCAACTTTTACTCTGATTTTGCCAGCATAGATCAATTTTAGATTTTAGATTTTAGATTTTAGATTTGGTAAAAAGTCCTGACTAGAAACAATATAAATACGGTTTGTCGTCAGGGGAGCATCTCAGTTTTGTAAAAAGCATTTTTTTTATTGTAGTGCGAGCGTCCCCGCTCGCGTATTGTACAATACGCGAGCGGGGACGCTCGCACTGTAAATGCAAAACTGAGATGCTCCCGTAGTCAGGGCTTCAGTCCACTCCCAATCAGCTTTTAGCTAATTAGGACTAAACTCTTGAATACCAACAACATTAATACTCAATACCTGCTTGAGCTTTAATGCCTTGTTCTCGGAATGGATGCTTAACTAAAGTCATTTCTGTCACCAAGTCTGCCCGTTCGATTAGCGCTGGCGGGGCGCCTCGGCCTGTTAAAATAATGTGGGTTTCTTCTGGTTTTTGGTCTAAGCCGGAAAGCACTTGCTCGACTTGCAAATAACCTAGTTTTAATGCTATATTGACTTCATCTAGAAGAACTAATTTAAATTCGGGATTGCAGATAAAAGTTAGGGATTTTTCCCAGGCTTTTTGAGCTGTTTCGATATCTCGATCGCGGTCTTGCGTGTCCCAGGTAAAGCCTTCTCCCATTGCGTGAAATTCTAGCTGTTTTTCCCAGAGTTGAAAAACGGCTTTTTCTGCGGGTTCCCAAGCTCCTTTGATAAATTGTACTATGGCGACGCGGTATCCGTGACCGAGCGATCGCACAACCATTCCCAAGGCAGCCGTGGTTTTGCCTTTACCGTTACCCGTATTGACTATAATTAAACCTTTTTCTTTGGAAGAGTTAGCGATTCGCTGTGATTGCACTTCTTGGCGCCGCTGCATTTTCTGTTTGTGTTGTTGGGCTGTTAAGCCAGTGGTTGCAGTGGTTTCTGTATTGGTTTCCATTTGATTTTTTTTAACCGCAGATGAACGCAAATAAACGCTGATAGATGCAGGATGTCTAGTTATTGCCACAGTGTTTTCAAGTTTAGCACGAAACCGGGCAAAACATCTTCTCCTGAAAGTTCTGTTGGACATTCCAAAACTTCTATTTCTTGTCCTTGGCGATAGATTTCGACTCTCCGGGTTTTGCGGTTGATTAACCAGCCTAATTTTACTTGGTTATTCATGTATTCTTGCATTTTGTCTTGAGTATCTTTGAGGCTGTCGGTCGGCGACATTAACTCTAAGACAAAATCCGGGGCAATGGGAGGGAATTTTTGTTTTTGTTCGGGAGTGAGTGCATCCCATCTTGATTTTTCGATCCAAGAGACATCGGGAGAACGGTTTGCACCGCTTGGCAGTTTGAAGCAAGTTGAAGAATCGAAACAAATTCCCAGTTTAGTTTGTCGATTCCAAATCACAAAATCCGCATTAATTTCTGAATTGTAATTTCCGGTTTCTCCTCCTGTGGGTGGCATGACGATTATTTCTCCTTTGGCGTTGCGTTCAAATTTGACATCGGGGTTTTCGCGGCACAGTTGATAAAATTGGTCGTCGGTTATTTTGGCGATCGAGTTGAAGTTGATGGTAACTGCTAGCATGGTATTTTATCAGGATGCGTTGAAATTTTTAAGCCAGATAATGTATATGAATGCGGCTCAATGCCGAGGGATGCAGATGCTGTAAATATTATTGAGGGAGGAAGAAGGATTTAATTTGTAGTTTTTGGGAAGCAATTGTGATATCATTATATCATATACTTATAACTAGCTCTCAATATTTTTATAAAAAGCTTTGTGCAGGAAACACTTACAGACATACCAATAATAAAATGCAATGTTGATTTCGCTAAATAGTTTAGGTACTCCCTCTAGTAAACTGGAGAATATTTTGTTTTTTAAATGCAGGGAATCCACGCCGATCGCAAAAAACAACAAGCCTACACCCGCTAACAATATTTGGTAAGGAGTTAACTGTAGTTCTCGCCGAAAAAACCATCCGTAGGAGGACAAAACCACGGCGTATAAAAGACTTACTCCTAGCTTAGGAATTCCCCCTGCTACCATATATATATGAATTCTGTAAATTTCATTTAGTAAAAATCCACCTGTTAACAAAGCCGAAAACAAAATAAATCGATTTTCTGAAGTGCGCGGTTGAATACTTTGAGCTAATTTATAGGTGAAAGTACAAACAATGACGGGTACAGAACATAAAAGCTGGAAAGTCCGAGTTAACAAGGCGACATTGGGATGGGAATAAGAATAAGGCGGAAAGAATAAATCGCTGACTTTTAACCCGGAAAGTTGAGTAAAAACTATCAGGATAGCCACCACAAATAAGGATAAACAATTGAGCCTAACAACCAAACGAGAAATAGTCATAAGCAATTAACACCAAAAATTAGGTTTACTGCCCAAATCAAAAAAAATTATATCACCAATATCTCTGGATATTTTGCTAAACTTAATCAGGAGTGTTATCAAAACAAGGAGACAGTCATGCTGTCAGTGAAAGAAGCAGAATCGATCGTTCTAAATTTGGCGCAACCCCTCGACAGTCAGGGGGATGTAGAAACTGTAGACTTGCTGGCAGCATCGGGGCGCATTTTGGCGGCACCCGTCACTGGTTCCCTGGATTTTCCTTATTGGGATAATTCAGCAATGGATGGGTACGCGGTGCGGTTTGCTGATGTGGAAAACTGTAGCGCCGAAAAACCAGTGGTACTCGAAGTAGTTGAGGAAATTCCAGCCGGATATCAGCCTCAAAATACCGTCCAATCGGGGCAAGCGGCGCGAATTTTTACGGGTGCTATGATGCCAGCGGGTGCTGATACAGTGGTAATGCAGGAAGAAACAAGGCGTGAGGGCGATCGTATTTTTATCTTAGTTTCTCCTGAAAAACCGCAAGCATTTGTCAGACACAAAGGCGCTTTTTATCAAGCAGGAACAACTTTGCTAACTCCGGGTACAGTTATCAACGCCCCAGAAATGGCGGTGTTAGCAACTGCCCAGTGCATTCAAGTTCCCGTTTATCGGCGGCTGCGGGTGGCAATTTTTTCTACGGGTGACGAATTGGTATCGCCAGACGAACCTTTGTCACCGGGGAAACTGGTAGACTCGAATCAGTATGCTTTGACAGTTTTGTTGGCGCAAATGGGATTTGAACCGATTCGATTGGGCATTGTTCCTGATAATGAAGAAGCTTTAAACAAGGCGATATCCGGGGCTGTGGCTACGGCGGATGTGGTGCTTTCTACGGGCGGCGTCTCGGTAGGAGACTACGATTATATTGAGAAAATATTGGGGGATTTGGGAGGAAAAGTTCACATTAGTTCTGTGGCGATTAAGCCGGGGAAACCTTTAACGGTTGCTGCGTTTAAACGAGGTGAAAAAAATGATGATTCGCCGAGTTTGAGTTCGGATTGTCTCTATTTTGGTTTGCCGGGAAATCCGGTTTCAGCTTTAGTCTGCTGTTGGCGTTTTGTTGTGCCTGCTTTGAGAAAGATGTCTGGGCTGGGCCCGGATGCTTGGGGGCCGGAGTTTCTCAAAGCTAGGTGTAATGCTGAATTGCGATCGCCCGGCCGGCGCGAAACTTATGTTTGGGGTAAACTACATTTAGTTGCGGGAGTCTGGGAATTTGAACCTGCTAGCGGCAGCCAAAATTCAGCGAATTTAATTAACCTCGCCAATACGAGTGGTTTAGCAGTTTTGCCACCAGGGGACACCTGGATTGTACCGGGCGAATTCGTTGAAGTTTTAAAAGTTAGTCATTAGTTAGTTGTTATTGGTTATTTGTTATTGGTTCGGTATAAGTTCATGTAAAATATTAACAACTAAGTAATCTTCCTTCTTCGGACTTCCATCGGACTCACATCCGTTACATCCGTTACATCCGTTACACAATCCGTTGCCGAACTTCCATCGGACTGACATCCGTTACATTCGTTACATCCGTTACATCCGTTACATCCGTTACATCCGTTACACAATCCGTTG
The DNA here is from genome assembly GCF_036700405.1 of Microcoleus sp. T3_D1. Taxonomy (NCBI): domain Bacteria; kingdom Bacillati; phylum Cyanobacteriota; class Cyanophyceae; order Oscillatoriales; family Microcoleaceae; genus Microcoleus; species Microcoleus sp. T3_D1. Next base: position 1,521 of record NZ_JAUBOV010000079.1, on the reverse strand, counting down.
CCGAACTTCCTTCCTATTATGAGAATTTTAATTGTTGAAGACGATCCGATGATGCAACTGGGATTAGAGCAAGTTTTAGCCGATTCCCCAGAAATAGAAATAGTAGGACAAGCAGAAGACGGCTATTTAGGCGTAGCAGCCGCACTGAAACTCAAACCTGATATTATTGTAATGGATATCGGTTTGCCGCGGCTCGACGGCATAGCAGCGACGCAGCAAATTAAAGCACAACTGCCAGAAGTTCGAGTAGTAATGTTAACTTCTCACACGGCAGAAACTGAAATTATTGCTGCCCTTTCTAGCGGTGCTGATGCTTATTGTATTAAAGGTGCTTCCGTTGACAGGCTGTTAGCAGCGATTGCAGCCGCAGCAGAGGGCGCTACATATCTTGACCCTCAAATTGCCCGGACTGTCATCGAACACCTGAAACCGCCGATACCTGCCTCTACAACTACTTTTGGTCAGTTGTCGCAGCGGGAATTGGAGGTGTTAAAATTAATGGTGGAAGGTAACAGCAATCCCGAAATTGCAGCGGCGCTTTACTTGAGTCCAAATACTATTAAAACTCACGTTCGCGGTATTATGAATAAGTTGGCAGTCGATGACCGCGTGCAAGCAGCAGTTGTAGCGCTGAGAACGGGATTGGTGTAAAGAAGTCAGTAGTCAGTAGTCATTAGTCAGTAGTTATTTGTTGTTTGCTACCAATGCCCGATGCCCTGTTTGGCCGATGCCCGATGCCCAATGCCCAATTCCCAATTCCCAAAAAGTTTATGTCTGAGTGGATAGAAATCGGTAAAATTGTAGCAGCTCAAGGTTTGGACGGGGAAGTGCGAGTCTATCCCGATTCGGATTTCCCGGAAAGGTTTATCGAACCGGGGAAGCGGTGGATTTTGCGCCCTAACAAAAGTGAACCGGAACCGATCGAGTTTTTGGGCGGTCGCTACATTCCGGGCAAAGGGCTGTATGCTGTAGAGGTAGAGGGTGTGGAAGACCGCGATAGTGCTGAGGCGCTGCGGGGCTGTAAGTTGTTTGTTGAAAAGACCGATCGACCTTACCTCGAACCTGATGAGTTTTACGTCCAAGATTTGATCGGTATGGAAGTTTTTAACCAGTTAACCGGGGAAATCCTAGGCAAGGTAAGTGATATTATTCCCGCAGGTAACGACCTTTTAGAAGTAGAAACGAATCTAACTGCGTCGGAAACTGTCACCGCAGAATTAGAAAAGCCAAAACAGCCTGAAACTCCCCAAGCAAACGCTGACCCCAGAAATACCCGCAAACCACGGAAAATTCGCGTTAAAGAGCCTAAATCAACAAAAATATTGATTCCTTTTGTGGAAGAGATTGTGCCAGTTGTTGACTTAGAACAAGGCAGAATTGAAATTGTGCCTCCTCCTGGTTTGTTGGAATAATATCATGTCCGGTCAAGCGACCGGATATGATATTAGGAGCGCGAATTAAATAACTTACAATTTTAATTGTTATTGTGGGATGGGCGTCCCGCCCGTCCTTTTTGGACGG